>JAQICG010000132.1 GCA_027858635.1 Gammaproteobacteria bacterium
CTCTGCCAGGTCGCCCTTCGACTCCAGCCACGTTTTCCTGTCGGCGGCGCGTTTGCGCGCCAGCAGCATATCCATCATCTGGTCGCTCTGGTCGCCATCAGCAATAATCAGGCGGATCATACGCCGAGTATCGGGATCCAGCGTAGTCACGCGTAGCTGCATGGGATTCATCTCACCCAGCCCCTTGAAGCGCGATACCGATACTTTACCGCGAATTTTTTCGGCCTCGATACGGTCGAGCACACCCTGCTTTTCGGACTCATCCAGCGCATAAAAAACCTGCTTGCCCACATCAATACGAAACAACGGCGGCAACGCCACATAGACATGCCCGGCCTCAACCAGGGCGCGAAAATGTTTGAGAAACAGCGCGCACAGCAGCGTCGCAATGTGATAACCATCGGAATCGGCGTCGGCGAGAATGCAGATTTTTCCGTAGCGTAAATCTTTCAGCTGCTCACCGCCCGGTTCGATACCCAGCGCCACCGAGATGTCGTGCACCTCCTGCGAAGCCAGCACCTGATCGGATTCCACTTCCCAGGTATTCAGGATTTTCCCACGCAGCGGCATTATCGCCTGAAACACCCGATCACGCGCCTGCTTGGCCGAACCACCCGCCGAGTCACCTTCCACCAGAAACAGTTCGGTGCGCTCCAGATCCTGTGAGGAGCAGTCGGCCAGCTTGCCGGGCAGCGCCGGGCCGGTGGTGACTTTTTTGCGCACCACCTTACGGCCTGCGCGCAGCCGTTTCTGGGCATTATCAATGGCCAGCGTGGCAATGGCTTCACCGGCCTCGGTGTGCTGGTTCAACCACAGACTGAATGCATCCTTGACCACGCCGGAAACAAACGCGGCACATTCACGTGAAGACAGCCGCTCTTTGGTCTGACCGGAAAACTGTGGATCACTCAGCTTCACCGAGAGCACATAACAGACCCGATCCCAGACATCTTCGGGGCTGAGTTTGACACCACGCGGCAGCAGGTTGCGAAACTCACAGAACTCGCGCAGCGCTTCGGTCAAACCGGTGCGCAGGCCGTTGACGTGAGTGCCGCCCTGCGCCGTGGGGATTAGATTAACGTAGGACTCGCCCACCAGCTCACCACCTTCTACCAGCCAACTCAACGACCAGTCGACCTGTTCATGGGTGCCCTGCATGCTGCCGGAGAAAAGCTCCTGTGGCAGCATCTCCCGTCCCGACAGAGACTCACCCAGATAATCTTCCAGGCCGCCCTGATACAGCCACGACTCCTGCTCGCCGCTCTTCTCATCGAAAAAATCAACTTTAAGGCCGGAACATAACACCGCTTTGGCACGCAACACATGCTTAAGTCGCGATACTGAAAAATTAGCCGTGTCAAAGTATTTTTTCTCCGGCCAGAAGTGAATGCGGGTGCCGGTATTGCGCTTGCCGACGGTGCCGATTTTTTCCAGTTCCGAGGTTTTCGCACCGTGCGCGAAACTCATGCGGTAGACATCACCCTCGCGACGCACTTCAATTTCCAGTTTCGCCGACAGCGCATTGACCACTGATACGCCAACACCGTGCAGACCACCAGAGAATTGATAATTATCGTTGGAAAATTTACCGCCCGCGTGCAAGCGGGTGAGAATTACCTCGATACCGGAGACGCCCTCTTCGGGATGGATATCCACAGGCATGCCGCGGCCATCATCACGCACCGAGAGCGAGCCATCCTTGTATAAAGTCACTTCTATATGGCTGGCGTGCCCGGCAACCGCCTCATCGACGCTGTTATCAATGACTTCCTGCGCCAGATGATTGGGACGGGTGGTATCGGTGTACATGCCCGGCCGTTTCTGCACCGGTTCGAGGCCTGTTAATACCTCAATCGCGGAGGCATCGTATTTACTCATGAATAGAACTCTTGATGAATCATCGTTATATCGGATTGCTACTTTGGCGGCTAATAGTACAGGCCGGAGGCTAATTCCTCCAGTATTAAATAGTTAAAATATTTAGAGCTTTTTACCGCAGAGGCGCGGAGACGCTGAGTTTTTATTGGCGCTGCACAGAAATAACGATTGACAGGATTTCTCTGCGCCTCCGCGCTTCTGCGGTGAAAACTTTTGAGTTTTTATGGGCAGACACAGCTCCTGAGTCAGAGCTTCGGAAAATCTGGTCGATGACAAAACATGAAAAGGGGTTGATTCACTGCCAGCCGGAAACGGCTCTGGCCGGCTGAACAGGAGGGCCGGCGCAGGTGGTTATTGAGACGACTGCTGCGCGCTGCGTCTGTTTTAATCCGGATTAATTAACAGCAGCATTAGATTGTGTTTTAGTTATCTCCTGCACCAGTTTGGCGGCAGGCACATAACCGGGCAGCATCTCACCGGATTCCAGGATGATGGCGGGCGTGCCTGCAACACCGATCTCCCGGGCCAGCTCGAGATGACGTTGAATGGGGTTATCACACGTCTGTGCTTTGACTTTATC
>JAQICG010000300.1 GCA_027858635.1 Gammaproteobacteria bacterium
TTTATTTACTGGTCGGACTCTCGATTGATCTGGTTGCTATTGACTGGACATCCGCTTATATCTGGATATTCTCACTGTCACTTTTCGTCATCGCCGTTATCAGCAAAATGGTGGGGGTACTTTTTATCAACGAGACCTGGCCATCGCGCAGCCTGATCGGGGTATCGATGGTTCCCAGGGGCGAGGTGGGGCTGATCTTTGCTGAACTCGGCAAGAGCAGCGGCTTTTTCAATAATGAAACCCATGCCGGCCTGATTATTGTCATCATCCTCACCACCGTGCTGCCGCCTTTCGGCATGAAATGGTTGCAGAAAAAATACGGCCAAAAATTCCGGCACTCGCTTGCGGCGCGGACAGAGCCTTAAATAATCCGGCTTATTTGCAGACCCTGTTTCTGCCCTGTTTCTTGGCTCGATACAGGGCGGTGTCGGCTGCCTTGATCACCGCATGCGGCTTCGCCATACGCTCGGTGCGCTCGGCGACGCCAATACTGATCGTCACCTGGACATTTTTTCCGCCCTGCTTTTTGTTTTTGCCGCTGCGCCGATCCCTGTTGCGCAACTGAAAAACGCTGTCACCAACACTCTGCCGCACCTGATTGAGCGGCTCCAGAGCCGCTTTTACTTTTTTGCCGGGGTAGACGATGGTGAATTCTTCCCCGCCATAACGAAAGGCCTTGCCCCCTGTCACCGACTGCCTGATGCGGGTCGCCACCATTTGCCGCACCTGATCACCGGCATCATGGCCATAAGTGTCGTTAAACTTTTTGAAGTGATCGATATCCAGCATGGCGATAGCATAATTGCTGCCCAGCTTGAGCAGCTCTTCTTCCAGCGCGCGCCTGCCCGGCAGGCCGGTGAGCTGGTCGATGTAGGCCATGCTCCAGGACTCCTGCACCACCGCAATCACCAGCATCAGTAGAGCCGCGCTGGCAAACACCGCGCTGACGACATCGCTTTCTCTGAAATAGAGCATGGCCACGGCGCAAATCAGCGTTACCATCAGTGCACTGTTCTGCGCGCTGATGTTTGCGAACCAGCGACCGTTCAGCACCAGCAGGGCAATGACCATCACGGCTAACACCGGCTGAGAAAAGCTTATCTGCTGCAATAACTCAAGCTCCACAAAACGCCGGCTGAGCAGCTGCAACAGTACTTCGGGGAAATATCCCGCCGCGCCCAGCGCCAGCAGCACCGGCAGCAGCAACAGGGCAAAACGGGTGCTGCCCCACCAGCTGAATATGCCGCGCTCTTTCAGCAGGGAAATCACCACGATCTGCAGGGGCAAAAGCAGGGATAAAGCCAGCCATATTATTTTTGCCTCCACCCAGTCCTGTTGGGGCAAATACCACTGCATCAAAACATAAGCCTGCAGCAGCGCCAGCGTAGTGAAAAACAGCAGACTGCGATTGAAGCGCAGACACAGGCTCATACTGATGGCGGCGATGGCCGGCGGCAGTAATTTCAGCATCGCCAACTGCGAAGCCGGCAGCCCCTCAAGTGCGGACACCAGAAAAACCGCCAGCCCCAACAAAGACAGTGGGATAATCAGAGAAGAGAGAATACGAAACACGGTAAAGCCGGCATCCCTAAAACTAAAACCTGAATCCATGGCTTAACCACGGACTCAGATAAACAATAAAATCGGCGGCAATAAATATTGCTCATAAGGCCAAATAAACCTTCACCAACCGTAATTTGTTCTATTATATGAACCTTAGATATTGTAGGCTATTCCTCAATAATTTTTACAAGGTTTCATCATGGCACGTATTTTAGTTGTTGACGACTCATCCACACTGTTAGCAGGCACCACAAAAATTCTTGAAGCGGCGGGACACACTGTGGTTTCGGCGATCAGCGGGGAAGAGGGCATTGCCAAATCGATCATCGAAAAACCTGATTTGATTGTGATGGACGTGGTAATGCCGGGCATTAGTGGTTTTCAGGCCACCCGCCAGATCACGAAAAATCCGGAGACCGAGAGCATTCCCATCATCATGCTGACCACCAAGGATCAAGAGACGGATAAAGTCTGGGCGCAGCGTCAGGGCGCGAAAGATTACGTCGTCAAACCGCCCCAGAAAAAAGAGTTACTGGAAAAGATCAACGCCATACTGGGTTAAGTCCCTTCACGCGACCGTAGCAGATCGCTGCCAATCAGCTTCGCAGCGGGTATCGCCCGAATAGCCCGCCGCAGCTTCAGTGCAGATGAAAAATAGAACAGATGGGTGTTGCAGCGACAATCCGACGAGCCAAATCCGCTCATCGGCTCAGTAACACCTTCCCCTGCAGCCAGAATCGACAACCATTCGCACTCTTTTCTCTCAGTCGAATAGTCGGCATAAGCCGCGTAAAATGCCGTTTCGGCGCGCAGATAATCCAGATGCCAGTGCTGCCGCCGACTCACTTTAGCGTGATGCCGCAGTCGCGCACATACACCACCCGGTCCAAGCGCGCTGCCCACATAGACATAATAACCTCTGCGCACAGCCAGCTGTGCCAGCCTGCCAATCTGCACAGTTTTGGCCTGAGCGCTTTTCAGCACCACCACATAACTTCCCGGTTTTGACATCAGCACATTGACCAAAGCGTTCTTCAGGCTCAATATAATACTC
>JAQICG010000042.1 GCA_027858635.1 Gammaproteobacteria bacterium
CTGGTTGAAGTCGACAAGCTTTCCAGCATCATCGAGAAACTGCTGGACGAAGACGATGGCATGGACGAGATGCTGGATGACGGCCTCGAAGACCTTGAGTTCACCGATACCGATGAAGCACCCAGGGATGACGAAGAGACCGGCACCAGCATAGATGACACCCCGGTGGTCAAATTCATCAACAAGATGCTGCTCGATGCCATCAAAAAAGGCGCCTCCGACCTTCATTTCGAGCCCTATGAAAAGCGCTACCGGGTGCGTTTCCGCATCGACGGGGTGTTACGCGAGGTCGCCTCTCCCCCGATTAGTCTGAGCATGAAAATGGCAGCCCGCCTGAAAGTAATGTCAAAGATGGATACTGCCGAACGCCGGGTTCCGCAGGACGGCCGTATCAAGCTGAAAATTTCCAAGAACAAGGCTATCGATTTTCGTGTGAACACCTGCCCCACCCTGTTCGGCGAAAAGGTGGTTATGCGTATTCTCGACCCGTCCAGCGCCTCGCTCGGCATTGATATGCTGGGCTATGAACCCGACCAGAAAGAGCATTACATGAATGCCCTGTCCAATCCCTATGGCATGATTCTGGTGACCGGACCGACCGGTAGTGGTAAGACCGTCTCGCTCTACACCGGCCTGAACATTCTTAATACTGAAGACACCAACATCTCCACCGCCGAGGATCCGGTGGAAATCAATCTGGAAGGCATTAACCAGGTCAATGTTAACGAAAAAACCGGCATGACCTTCGAGGCGGCCTTGCGCGCCTTCCTGCGTCAGGATCCTGACATCATCATGGTCGGTGAGATTCGTGATTTGGCCACCGCTGAAATTGCCATCAAGGCCGCGCCGACCGGCCATATGGTGATGTCTACCCTACATACCAATGATGCACCGCTGACCCTGGCGCGTCTGGTGAACATGGGCGTGCCGCCGTTTAATATTGCCGCCGCCGTTAATCTGATCATTGCCCAGCGCCTGGGTCGGCGCCTGTGCGAAAAGTGCAAAGCGGTGCATGATATTCCGAAAGCTGTATTGGAGGAAGAAGGCTTTACTGATGAGCAGATCAGAGCCAAACCCCCCCTCTACAAGGCGATGGGCTGTGATGCCTGTGATAACGGCTACAAGGGCCGGGTGGGGATTTACCAGGTGATGCCCATATCAGAAGCCATAGGCCGCATCATCATGGAGAACGGTACCGTCCTGGATGTTGCCGATCAGGCGCAGAAAGACGGGGTCAATAATTTACGCCAGTCTGCAATTATTAAAGTGGTTTCCGGCGTGACCAGCCTTGAGGAAATCAACCGCGTCACCCAGGATTAATCAAAAGGTAATCAACAATGGCTACAGCAAAAGCAAAAGCAAAAGCAAAGGCTAAAACTTCAACCATCACCTCTTTTTCCTGGGAAGGCACCAACAAACAGGGAAAAACCCTTAAGGGTGTAAAAATGGCGGCCAATATTGAGGCGGTCAAAGCTGATTTAAAGAAACAGGGCGTCACCGTCAAACCGGGGAAGATAAAAAAACAGAAGAAAAAATCCGGCGGCAAGGCAATCACTCCCGCCGACATTGCGGTATTCTGTCGACAGCTGGCGACCATGATGAAAGCTGGTGTGCCGCTGGTGCAGTCTTTCGACATCGTTGGTCAGGGCCACTCCAACCCCAGCATGACCGAGCTGATCATGAAGATCAAAGCCAGCGTCGAAGGCGGCAACACACTGGCATCTGCTAAGTGGGATCATCCTCTTTATTACGATGATCTGTTTGTCAATCTGGTCGATGCCGGTGAGCAGTCGGGCGCCCTGGAGACATTGCTTGAGAAAGTGGCTACTTACAAGGAGAAGACCGAGCTACTGAAGAAAAAGATCAAAAAAGCAATGACCTATCCGATTTCCGTACTTGTTGTCGCAACCATTGTATCGGTCATTCTATTAGTATTTGTGGTTCCAACATTTAAACAAATGTTTGCCAGCTTTGGCTCCGATCTGCCCGCATTCACTCTGATGGTGGTCGATATGTCAGAATTCATGACCAGTGATGGCTGGATAGTCGGGGTGATACTGGTGGCGATCTTTGTCGCTTTTTCACAAACCAAAAAACGCTCCAGAAAATTCAATGAAAATCTGGACAAGTTGTATCTAAAATTGCCACTGGTTTCGGGCCTGACCCACAGTTCTGCGGTGGCTCGATTTTCCCGAACTCTGGCGACCATGTTTGCCGCTGGCGTGCCACTGGTGGACGCTATGGATTCAGTGGCTGGCGCATCAGGTAACATCGTTTACAAAAAAGCCATTCTGGCTATTCGCGATGAAATTGCACAGGGCTCAACACTGCAATCCAGTCTCTCGCAAAGGCCGGATCTCTTCCCTAACATGCTGATTCAGATGGTCGGCATCGGTGAGGAATCCGGTGCGCTCGTTTCCTTGCTTGCCAAAGTAGCCGAATATTTTGAAGCTGCCGTAGATGACGCCGTAGATAGTCTTACGACCTTGATGGAACCCATTATCATGGCCTTTCTGGCGGTTGTTATTGGTGGTCTGGTTATTGCCATGTATCTGCCGATTTTCAAAATGGGCGAAGTTGTTGGCGGTTAATAGGAGATTTAAAATTGGAAATTTTGCATGTTTTTGAAACCACACCCTGGCTGTTTTATACCGCTGTCACTGTATTAGGCCTGTGTATTGGCAGCTTTCTCAATGTCGTTATCTATCGGCTGCCTGCCATAATGGAACGTGACTGGCGCATGCAATGCCACGAATATCTGGAACTGGGTGATGCCGGGATTGATGAGAAACTCCAGCAGCTTTCCTTAGCC
>JAQICG010000402.1 GCA_027858635.1 Gammaproteobacteria bacterium
CGAGGGCGTGCGCACCAGCTGCGGCTCCAAAATGCTGGATAATTTTATCTCCCCATACGACGCCACCGTGGTGAGCAAACTGAAACAGGCGGGCATGGTCATGCTGGGTAAAACCAATATGGATGAGTTCGCCATGGGTTCGTCGAACGAAACCAGTTTTTATGGGCCGGTGAAAAACCCCTGGAAGAGCGATCGAATACCCGGTGGTTCGTCGGGCGGATCGGCCGCGGCCGTGGCGGCGCGTCTGGCACCGGCAGCCACCGGCACCGACACCGGCGGCTCCATCCGCCAGCCTGCTGCAATGTGCGGCATCACCGGCATTAAACCCACTTATGGCCGCATCTCCCGTTACGGCATGATCGCCTTCGCCTCCAGTCTGGATCAGGCCGGGCCGATGGCGCAGAGCGCGCATGATTGCGCCCTGTTGCTGAATGTCATGGCTGGCTTTGATGAAAAAGATTCCACCTGTCTGGACAAGGAAGTGCCGGACTATACCGCCGAGCTGAATAAGCCGCTCGCGGGTTTGCGTATCGGTTTACCCAAAGAATATTTTGGCGAAGGGCTGGATGCCGACGTGGAGAAAGTCGTGAGAGGCGCGCTGGACGAATACAAAAAACTGGGCGCCGAACTGATCGATATCGAACTGCCCAACAGCGGTTTGTCGGTGCCGGTTTATTATGTGGTGGCGCCGGCGGAATGCTCCGCCAATCTGTCACGCTTTGACGGCGTGCGTTATGGCTACCGCTGCGAGAATCCGGTCGACCTGACGGACATGTACACGCGCACACGCGGTGAAAGTTTTGGTGCGGAGGTGAAGCGCCGCATCATGGTGGGACCCTATGCATTGTCATCAGGTTATTATGATGCCTATTACCTCAAGTCACAGCAGTTGCGCCATAAAATCAGTGAAGATTTCCGCGAGGCGTTCGAAAAGGTCGATGTCATCATGGGGCCGACGGCGCCGGATACGGCATTCAAACTCGGCGAGAAATCCGATGACCCAATTTCCATGTACCTGTCAGACATTTACACCATCGCAGTCAATCTCGCCGGCCTGCCCGGCATGTCAGTGCCCGCCGGTTTTGTTGAAGGCAGGCCGGTAGGTCTGCAAATCACCGGCAATTATTTCCAGGAAAGTCAGTTGTTGAATGTGGCGCACCAGTATCAGCTCAACACCGACTGGCACCGCGCTATTCCGGAGGATTTTTTATGAGTTATGACGCCACTAAATGGCAAGTTGTTATCGGTCTGGAAATTCATTGCCAGCTGGCGACTAAATCAAAAATATTTTCCGGTGCCAGCACCGACTATGGGGCCGAACCCAACACCCAGGCCTGTGCGGTGGATCTAGCATTGCCCGGCGTGTTGCCGGTGTTTAATAAAGAAGCGCTACGTATGGCGGTTAAATTCGGTCTCGCCGTAGATGCGAAAATCGGCCTGCGTTCGGTGTTCGACCGGAAGAATTATTTCTATCCGGACTCGCCCAAGGCCTACCAGATCACCCAGATGGATCATCCCATTGTAGGCGGGGGCCACATGGACATCGAACTGGAAAACGGTGAGAGCAAACGCATCGGCATTACCCGCGCCCATTTGGAAGAGGACGCCGGCAAATCCCTGCACGGCAGTTATCACGGCATGACCGGCATTGACTTGAATCGCGCCGGCACGCCACTGATTGAAATCGTCTCCGAGCCGGACATGCGCTCGGCGAAAGAGGCGGTGGCCTACATGCGCAAGATTCACTCACTGGTTCGATATATTGAAATCAGCGATGGCAACATGCAGGAAGGCTCGTTCCGCTGTGATGCCAACGTCTCCATTCGGCCGGTAGATCAGCCGACGTTTGGCACGCGTGCTGAGCTGAAAAACATCAACTCCTTCCGCTTTGTGGAACGCGACATTAATCACGAAATCGAACGCCAGATTGATGTCATCGAGGATGGCGGCAGAGTGATTCAGGAAACCCGTCTGTATGATGCGGAGAAGAACGAAACCCGATCCATGCGCAGCAAGGAAGAGGCCAATGACTACCGTTATTTTCCCGACCCGGATCTGCTGCCGGTGGTGATTGATGAAGCGTATATTGAACAGGTCAGGCAATCGCTGCCGGAATTGCCGGAGCAGAAAAAACAGCGTTACATGGCGGAATTTGAACTGTCTATCTATGATGCCGCCGTGATTACCGCTTCCCGGGAACTGGCTGATTATTTTGAACTGGTTGTGGCGCAATCTGGCGACGCCAAATTGTCGGCTAACTGGGTGACGGGCGAACTCTCGGCGAAACTCAATAAGGCCGAGCTGGAAATCACCGCCTCAAAAGTGGATGCCGAAGCCTTCGCCGGTCTGCTGCAACGGATTAAGGACAACACCATTTCAGGAAAAATCGCCAAGGAGATTTTTGAGGCGATGTGGCAGGGCGAGGGCAGTGCCGACGAGATTATTGAAAGCAAGGGCCTGAAACAGATCACCGACAGCTCAGCGATTGAAGCCATGGTTGATGAAGTCATCGCCAACAACCCGGAACAGTTTGCCGCGCTGCAAGCGGGTCAGGACAAGCTCATGGGCTTCTTCGTCGGCCAGGTGATGAAAGCCTCCGGCGGCAAGGCCAATCCCGGTCAGGTCAATCAACTGATGCAGAAAAAATTAAAGTCATAACTGTATCCGTGTAGTAGGAATTAGAATATGAATGAATCAGAATTTATAGACCTGGCCGATAACACCATCGAAGCCATACAGGCCGCGGTCGACGAATGCGGTGCCGACCTTGACTGTGATGAAGTCGGCGGTGTGTTAACCCTGGAGTTCGAGAACGGCAGCAAAATCATTTTCAGCAAGCAGACGCCGTTAAAACAGTTGTGGATGGCGGCCAAAGCCGGCGGTTTTCATCTCAATTATGATGAAGCGAAGCAGCAATGGATATGTGACAGTGGAGAGAAAGAAGATTTAAATGTTATGCTGAATCGACTGGCCTCGGAACAGGCGGGCGAGCCGGTGGTGATTTTTCCGGTTGATTGAAGAAAAAAATTTCACCGCAGACAAATTTTTCTGGAGCAGTGGTGCAAGGAAGCACCGTTGACGAACCTAAGGATGGAATAAATTTGAACAGCCGCAGGCTGGCCCGAAGGGTGGAGAGCAGGAAGCTCGGAATAGTCGCAGAGAGCGCAGAGAAAATCTTTTTGTAGGTTCGATTTCAATCGCACAACACTGTTTAAGAATGCCCAACGCTTTAAGAACCCTTTTGCCTCAAAATAAATACCTAGTTTTTTCGTAGGATGGGCAAAGCGCGGCGTGCCCATCTTATTTATATTGATGGAATTTGATGGGCACGAAAAAGTC
>JAQICG010000250.1 GCA_027858635.1 Gammaproteobacteria bacterium
GATGCGCCCATTATTCGTCTGATCAACGCCCTGCTTACCGAAGCCATCAAGATCGATGCCTCGGATATTCATATCGAACCCTTTGAAACCAAAATGCGCATACGCTTTCGCGTCGATGGTGTGCTGCGCGAGATTCTGCAACCGCCGAGCAACATCGCACCGCTGGTGATTTCGCGCATCAAGGTCATGGCGAAAATGGACATCGCAGAAAAACGTCTGCCTCAGGATGGTCGTATCTCTCTGCGCGTCGCCGGTCGTTCAGTCGACGTGCGCGTATCCACCCTGCCCTCGGGGTACGGCGAGAGAGTGGTGATGCGCCTGCTCGACAAGCAGGCCGGGCGTATGGATCTGGAACAGCTGGGCATGTCCGAGCCCACACGTGATAGTTTCGACCAGCTGCTGCACAAGCCGCACGGCATTATTCTGGTTCCCGGCCCGACCGGTTCGGGTAAAACCACCACACTGTACGCCGGGCTGACCCGTCTCAACGTCAAGTCGCGCAACATTCTTACCGTCGAAGACCCCATTGAGTATTACATCTACGGCATCGGCCAGACTCAGGTCAACAACAAGGTCGACCTGAGTTTCGCGCGCGGCCTGCGCTCCATTTTGCGGCAGGATCCCGACGTGGTCATGATCGGTGAAATTCGCGACCTCGAAACCGCTTCGATTGCCGTGCAGGCCAGTCTGACCGGCCATCTGGTGCTCTCCACACTGCACACCAACACCGCCATCGGTGCCATCACCCGCCTGCGCGACATGGGTGTCGAACCCTTCCTGCTCGCCTCTAGTCTCGTCGGGGTACTGGCGCAACGGCTGGTGCGCAACCTCTGCCCCGATTGCCGAAAACCCCATGTTGCCAGCGACACCGAGCGTCAATGGCTCGGCATGGAAGTCAATGACGTCACCCATATCTATACTGCCGAGGGCTGTGAAGCCTGTAACTATCAGGGCTATGCGGGCCGTAGCGGCCTGTATGAACTGGTCCCCATTGATGACACCCTGCTTGATATGATTCATGATGGTGCCAGTGAGCACGACATGGAAAAATATGCCCGCACCCAATCGCCCAGCCTGCGTCAGGACGGTCGACGCATGATCCTAAAGGGCATCACCTCGCTGGAAGAGGTTATCCGGGTGAGCCGTGAAGATTAATCTTGTGCGAGTAGACTATGGCCGCCTTTGAATATGTAGCGCTGGATGGCAGAGGCCAGGAGAAAAGGGGTGTCATCGAAGCCGACACCGCCCGGCAGGCGCGCCAGCTTCTACGCGACCAGGATCTGACGCCGCTGCAGATGGATAACACCAAGGCGTCGGTAAAGAAATCCAGCGAAACACTTTCGCCGTTGCATCAGGTCAAGCTTTTTCAGCGCGGCATCAACTCCACCGAGCTGGCCCTGCTCACCCGGCAGCTGGCCACGCTGGTACAGGCGGCCCTGCCGCTGGAAGAATCGCTCTCGGCGGTGGCCAACCAGTCCGATAAACCGCGCATCAAAAGCATGATGTACGCGATTCGCTCGAAGGTGCTGGAAGGCCATACTCTGGCCGCCGGACTGGCCGATTTCCCCAAGGTTTTCTCGCCCCTGTTCTGTGCCACCATCGATGCCGGCGAGAAATCCGGCCACCTCGATACCGTGCTGGAGCGGCTGGCCGACTACACCGAAACCCGGCAGGAGCTACAGAGCAAAGTCAGTCAGGCCATGATTTATCCCGTCTTTCTCACCGGCTTCGCCGTGCTCATCGTTGGCTTCCTGATGGCCTATGTGGTGCCGCAGGTGGTGGCAGTGTTCGAGGACATTGGCGAGGAGCTGCCCGGCCTGACGCTGGGGCTGATCAGCATCAGTGACTTCGTGGTCAACTTTGGCGTGTACGCTGTTTTTATACTGATAGCGCTGATCATCGGCCTGAAAGTGTTGCTGCAGAAACCCCGCTATCAGGAGCGTTATCACCGCCTGTTGCTCAGGCTGCCGCTCATACAGAAGCTGGTTCGTGGCCTGAATACCGCACAGTTCACCCGCACTTTCAGCATTCTTTCCGGCAGCGGCGTAGCGGTGCTGGAAGCGATGAAAATTTCGGCTCAGGTGGTCAGCAATCTGCCCCTGCGCAACGCCATTCTCGATGCTACCGACCGGGTCCGTGAAGGCAGCGGCATCAGCAAGTCACTGGCCAGCAGCCGGCTGTTCCCGCCCATCACCCTGCAGCTCATTGCCAGCGGTGAAAACAGCGGCAAGCTGGATGAGATGCTGCACCGCGCCTCCACTCAGCTGGAGCGTGAACAGGTCACCCTCATCGCCTTCATCGTCGGCATCATGGAACCGCTGATTATCAGCGTCATGGGGCTGATGGTGTTACTGATTGTGCTCGGTATTCTGCTGCCCATTTTTGACCTGAACCAGCTGGTGAAATAGCCCCAGCAGCAGCGCGGAAACACCCCCGCCGATAGCGCCATACAGATGCGCATCGGTGACCACGCGACCTGCTGTAAGCTCCTCCGAACCCGGCAGTGCGCCGTACATGAGCTCCCAGAGCAGTTTGCCCACCAGCAGAGCCATGAGCGCATAACCGCTGGCGGGATAGAAACGTATTTCGCGCACCGCACCGTAAATAAACAGCCCGTGCAGAACGCCGGACAGAACGACATACGTGCATACACACGGATTAAAAAATAACAGCCCGACGCCGACAAACAATGCCGAGACCAGCATCACCAGCAGCCAGTGAAAAACAGAGCCGTAACTGCTGAAAAAAAAGGCTACGATCCCCAGACCGGCCATATTTAATCCCCAGTGCGCCCAGTTCAGATGTACTATATTGCCGCTCAGCAGTAGCCAGTAGCGGCCCTCCTTGATCAGCTGTAGATCATAACGCCAGTCAGGCACCTGACCACTGGCCTGCAACTAGGCGCTGAGCAGCAACACCAGCAGCCACAGGCCATGGTTCCAGTGTATAGAAAGACGGTTTTGCATAGTCAGTTCGA
>JAQICG010000006.1 GCA_027858635.1 Gammaproteobacteria bacterium
GAACTGGTATAACCGCTTCACCGGTCAGTCCTTGCAGGCCGTGATCGAGACCGTGACCGGCAACAGCAACGGCAATGGCAACGGGGCCAAAAATGCGGCCGAAAACAGAGACACCGAAACCGAATCGTGGAGCCTGCCGGTGAGCAGGGTTTTGAGCCACTTTCCGGTGGCGTTACTACAGGGGGGAGAAAAAGCATGAACAGCGCCGACTCGAAGCACTCCAGACACTCAAGCACTCACATCCCGGCCGATGCCGCTGTGGTCGAGGCCTTAAAGTTACTGGGCAAGCGACGTTTCGCGCTGGCTATTCATGACAGCAGTTTTCCGGCAGCACCGGGCAGCGATGTCGGGCGGGGTTCGCCCTGTAATGAGGGCGGCAGGGCCTTTTTGGCATTCGCCCGCAGTCTGGGCTTCGACAGTATCCAGCTCGGGCCGCAGGGGCAGACGCCGCGCAATAATCCTTCTCCCTATGACGGCACACTGTTTTCCCGCAATCTACTCAATCTCGATCTGAACGCGCTGGCGAACAAGGATGAAGAGAGTGGCGTCGAGGGCGGCTGGCTGAGTCCGGAGACGCTGGACCGGCTGGTGCAGGAGTGCCCCGACAGTGACGGCCTGTACAGTAATCATACCTACGCCTTTGACGCCTGCCACATAGCGTTGAATGAGATTTATCACAACTTTGCCCAGCAGCGTAAACACGGTGATGTGGTCGCCATTGCGCTGGACGCCGAGCTCTCGGCGTTCGCCAAAAAGCATCAGGACTGGTTGCAGACCGATGCGCTTTATCATGCGCTGGCGGTCGAGCAGGGTGGGCGGCAGTATCCTGACTGGACAGTGAATGAAGATGCTGTGTGTACAGATCTCAATCTCTACCCGAGACGCCCCGAGCAGGATTCCCTGTGCGAAGCGCGGCGGGCAGCGCTGATGCAGCGTCACCAGCGGGCCATCGAGCGCTATCAGCTGGGCCAGTTCCTGCTGCACCGCCAGCACGGCGAGCTGCACAGCACCGTCAATGGCTGGGGACTGCGGCTCTACGGCGATTTACAGGTGGGGCTGTCGCCGTGCGACAACTGGAGCCGCAGTCGCTACTTTCTGGAACGCTATCGCATGGGCGCGCCCCCGAGTCGCACCAATCCGCTCGGCCAGCCCTGGGGGTATGGCGTGCTCGATCCCGATCAGTACCTGACTGAACAGGCTACCGCCGGACCGGCTCTACAGTTTCTCTCGGCGCGGGTGAGCAAAATGCAGAGCGGCTACGACGGCTTGCGCATCGACCACCCGCATGGGCTGGTCTGCCCCTGGGTCTATCGCAGCGACATTGTCGATCCCTATTTCGCCGTGCAGAACGGCGCACGGCTATTCTCCTCACCCGCATTGCCCGATCACCCCGAACTGGCGCGCTACGCCATCACCCGTGCCGATCAGATCAATTCTGATGTGCCCCGCTACGCCGATGACCGGGTGCGAACCCTGCAACCGGCGCAGGTGGACCGTTATGCGCTGCTGATGGATGCCGTAGTTAATGTCGTGCAGACGCACGGCGGCTCACATGAAGATGTGCTCTGTGAAGTGCTGAGCACGCTGCCGTATCCGCTGGCCCGCGCCATCGAACGTCAGGGGCTGGGGCGTTTCCGGGTGACGCAGAAGGCCGACCTGGATAATCCCGATGATGTCTATCGTAGCGAGAACGCCCGTCCCGAAGATTGGATTATGGTGGGCAATCACGACACCCCCTCCATCTGGCGGCTGGCGCGGGAATGGCGGGCGGATGATCAGGCGCGCAAACAGGCCGACTATCTGGCCGCCCGGCTGGTGGCCGAACCCCGCCGCGAATCTTTCGCGCAGGCGCTGGTTGATGATCCACACAAACTGGTACACGCCAAACTGGCCGATATTTTCGCCAGCCCGGCAGAGCAGGTGATGGTGTTTTTCGCCGACCTGCTGGGCCTCGAAGAGATCTACAACCGCCCCGGCATCGTTGCCCCGGAAAACTGGAACCTGCGCGTACCGCCTGATTATGCCAAGCACTACGAACACACCCGCGCTCGCGGTGAGGCATTGGATTTGCATTGCGTACTGGCACTGGCACTACAGGCACGCGGCGAAGCCTTCGCCCGCGAACACCGCAAACTGCTGGAGCGACTGTTGCCAGCCGATAGCTGGTGGGCGGATGCGCTTGCTGAATAAATTAAAGTCTTCACCGCAGAGGTCGCGAAGGCTGGAATATTAAATATAAAAGCTTTCACCGCAGAGGCGCGGAGGAAAATCAAAGTTGGTTCATGTACAACTCTGTTGTTTATATTTGCATAGCCTTGCACGTTATATGCATTGAACATTTTTTAAATAAATAGTTTTTCTCCGCGCCTCTGCGGTAAAAAGTTTTGTATCTCTTCAAACACATTACAAAACTCTGAAAGCGCGATAACAATTGCATACAATGTCGCGCTAACTTGTAACTGATGTTTTAACCGGATTCAGCTAATGCCAACCCAGAAAAGCGAACAACAGACTAACTATCAGGAGATGCTGCACAAGGCACTGGAAGAGGGTGCCCGGCAGACGGTGACCGAGCTGATCAAGGGGCTGCATCCGGCAGAAATCGCTGATGTTCTTGAAGCTCTGCCGCGTGAGTTAAGGCCGGAGCTGTGGCACGAACTGCCCGATGCCACTCGCGGTGAAGTGCTGCTGGAAGCGCACGGTCAGGTCAGAAAACATCTTATCGAAGCCAGTGATAAAGAGGAGCTGCTGGCCGCGCTCGATACGCTGGAGATGGATGAGCTGGCTGATCTCGATGCGGTGCTGCCTAAATCGGTAGTGCATGCCATGAAGCAGGGCATGGATGTGGATCAGCGCGATCGTTATGAGGCAGTTCGTTCCTATCCGGATGACACCGCAGGCGGGTTGATGGATATCGATGCCGCGTCGGTGCGCGCCGATGTCAATCTTAAAGCTGTACTGCGTTATCTGCGACGACTCCGCAGCCGCGAAGGTGAGTTGCCCGAACATCTGGACAGCATCATGGTGGTTGATGACGATAATACCTACCTGGGCATACTGAGGCTGAGTGATGTGGTCTCATTGGATTCAGAAACGCCAGTAAGCGAGGCTATGACCACCGGCGTTCCTGCTATTCCAGTACTGACTCCCGCCACCAACGTGGCTCGTCTGTTCGAAGATCGCGACCTGATCTCGGCGGCAGTGATCAGCGATTCGGGGCGGCTGCTGGGTCGTATCACCATTGACGATGTGGTCGATGTCATGCGCAAAGAGGCGGAGCATGAGGTGATGAGCCGGGCCGGTCTCACCAAAGCCACCGACATGTTCGGCCCTCTCATCCCCAGCGTAAGCCGACGCGCCATCTGGCTGGGCGTTAACCTCGTCAATGCCTTCATTGCCGCCTGGGTAATCGGGCTGTTCGAGCAGTCGATAGATAAAATGGTCGCCCTGGCCATCCTCATGCCGGTGGTCGCCAGCATGGGTGGCGTGGCGGGTAACCAGACCCTGACACTGGTGACTCGCGGCATTGCACTCGGCCAGATCGGGCGCAGCAATGCCCGGCATCTGCTCTTCAGAGAGCTTATTCTGAGTCTGCTCAACGGCATCCTCTGGGCGCTGGTGGTAGCCTTTGTGGTGGTGCTATGGTTTGATAATTTGCAGCTGGGCATCGTCTTTGGCAGCGCGCTGATCATTAATCTGCTCATGGGTGCACTGGCGGGCACACTGATGCCACTAATCTTGCAACGTTTGAGTATCGATCCTGCGCTCGCCGGTGGCGTACTGCTCATCGCCGCGACCGACGTTGTCGGCTTCATGTCATTTCTGGGGCTGGCAACACTGTTTCTGTTATAAGCAAGCCAAGCATAAAATGAATTTAAGGATATGGTAAAAATATGAGCGAAGCCCAATACGCCTTCTACTGTCTGAGTGTGTCACTGGCCATCGGGCTGTTAATCGGCACCGAACGCGGCTGGAAAGCGCGTGAAGCGAAAGAGGGTGAGCGTATCGCCGGAGTGCGCACCTATGGCCTGATAGGCCTGCTCGGTGGCGGTACCTCACTGCTCGCTGCCGAGTTCGGCGTACTGGCGCTGGGCCTGGCTTTTGTTGGACTGGCCGGCGCATTGACCACCGCTTATGTGGTGAATCGGGGCAACGGCGAACGTGATATAGGCATCACCAGCCTGATTGCCGGCCTGCTTACCTTCACGCTGGGCGCGGTGGCGGCCATGGGAGAGGTGGCTATTGCCGCCGCTTTCGCCGTCGTCACCACATTGCTGCTGAGCTACAAGCCTGTGCTGCATCGCTGGGTGAGAGTGCTGGAAGCCGAAGAATTACGCGCCACCATCAAGCTGCTGCTTATCTCGGTGGTGCTGTTGCCCATCCTCCCCAATCAGGGTTATGGGCCCTGGCAGGTGCTCAATCCCTATACCCTCTGGTGGATGGTGGTGCTGATCGCCGCGATCTCTTTCGTGGGTTATTTCGCCATCAAGATCGCCGGCGCACGCCGGGGAATAATCTTCACGGGCCTGTTCGGCGGTCTGGCTTCGTCCACCGCCCTGACTCTGCATTTCTCACGCCTGTCTCATCGCAACAAAGCGCTTGAATCGATTCGGGCAATGGGGATTCTGCTCGCCTGTGGCACCATGTTTCCACGCATGCTGCTGGTCGCTAGTGTCATTCACCCTGAGCTGTTCAAACT
>JAQICG010000337.1 GCA_027858635.1 Gammaproteobacteria bacterium
ACTAAAAGGTACTAAAAGGTACTAAAAGGTACTAAAAGGTACTAAAAGGTAAAAGGGGTCAGGTCTAGATTCGTAGCATCACCCCTGCTACAATCCCAATCATGTCCCGTCCCATACGCATAGAATATCCCGATGCTCTTTATCACGTCACCGCGCGCGGCGATAGACATGAGGACATTTTTGAGGACGACCAGGATCGGCTGATGTTCCTCTCGACACTGGTACAGGTGGTTGAGCGCTTCAACTGGATATGTCATGCCTATTGTCTGATGGACAACCATTACCACCTGATGATCCAGACGCCGGATGGCAATCTGTCCAAGGGCATGCGTCAGCTCAATGGGGTATACACTCAGGCCAGCAATCGCCGTTATCAGCGCGTGGGACATTTGTTTCAAGGACGCTTCAAAGCCATCCTGGTGGACAGTGATACTTATCTGCTGGAATTGACACGCTATATCGTACTCAATCCTGTCCGTGCCGGCATGGTCAAAGATCCGGCAGATTGGCTGTGGAGCAGTTATCGGGCAAGCGTGGGGCTGGAATCCGCTGCACCTTGGCTTGCCGTCGATGGCCTGCTGGCGCAATTTGCCAAACAGCGCAAATTGGCACAACAGCGTTATGCGCAATTCGTTGCAGAAGGCAGCATGAAGGCTTCGCCTTGGTCAGAAATCAAGGGCCAGGTGTTTCTGGGGGATGAGCAGTTTGTGCAACGAATGCAAGCGCATTCCCAGACTGGCAAAGATGATGTGCAAATTCCACTCGCACAACGCCGTCCATTGCCACCTCCATTGGGAAAAATTGAATGCGATGCGAAAGATAGAAATTCGGCCATCCTGGCGGCCTATGCGACAGGCGCTTATTCTTACCAGCAAATCGCCGAATACTTCGGGATACACTTCACTACGGTAGGGCGAATTGTCAGAGATGGAAAATGAGATGCATCTTTTATAGACCTGACCCCGTTTACAGACCTGTCCTTTTATCCCACCAAGAGCCAGCCCCTTATTTACAGCGGACCGAATATCACTGAGAAGCTCACTATCAACATGTGCTCTTAATTCAACGTTCCAACCATTTTGGGCTATCCCGCAGAGGTGCCCGGAACTTAACATGGCAGTTGCTGCACTGTTGGATCAATTCTGACGTCCGGTTGACAATCTGTTCCATCTTCTTCTCATCGGCCGCCCTGGCGAGTTCCTTAGCTTTGTTATGCCAGTCACTGTCGGCGGCCACGAAATTTTTAAGCCCCTCCTTGCCGAGAATAGTCTGTATTATCCCAATTTCCTGCTTAGGAACTTTTGCGTGATTAACCAGGGCGTTTGCGGCCTTGCTAATGGTTTGGTAATCCCCTCTCCAGATACCCGCCTGTACCACAGCCAAATTTTGTTCCAGGTTGATCATAATTCCCAGTAAGGGCAGGGTATCCTGGGTGGCCTGTATGATCTGGAAGGGAATCCCCGTGCGTTGTTTCAGGTCAACCGGTTCGATATTCCCATTCGCTTGCTGCGAAATTTTTGTTTGAGGGTTTTGATTGTTCGATTGGGCATTGGTAGTGCCTTGATTGGTATTATCATTGGAACCACAGCCGGCTACGAGGGCAAAGAGTAACGTAACAAGACTGAAAGAGTAAAACCGTTTCATCATAAATTCTCCTAAATTTAATTGTAACTATTCAGCGAAAAAATGGCGCGGAGGTCAGATCAAACTTTATCTAGCGGTAGTTCAACGATCAGACTCGACTGATATTTTGGACAAAGACAGTAATCACCGATACCCATTTCATGCCTGCGTTCTTCCGGCATAACACCCTCCGCTTGCGCTGTAGTTTTAGACAGGGTGCAATATAGAGCATTTATGTAATACCGACTATACACTCATCTCATTCAAAAAGATAAACACTAAACACTGCCCGGTTACATCGCATTGAAATACATCAATGTTTTTTTAAAGAAGGGCTTTCACCGCAGAGACGCAGAGAGCGCAGAGAAAAACTTTTTTTATAAAATAATTTCAGTATTTTAAATGCAGGCATACGTTTATCTTCAAATAAAAAAGTGAACTAAAATTATTTATGGTTTCCTCTGCGTTCTTTACTTCGCGCAATCCTCGGTTACGAATTACTTCCTGTAATTCGCCCTGCGGGCCAGCCATAGAGCGGCTGTTCAATTTTGCTCCTGGAAAAATTAGTCGCCCTTCGGGCCGCACTGCGTGCGTTCAAAATGCTCCCGGCATTTTAGTGCGACCTCTGCGGTGAAAAAGATTTCCCTAACTATCTATTTCTCCACCCCGGTCAGTGCTTCAAAACCAGAGACCACGTCCAGCAATTCGGAGGTAATAACATTTTGTCGGGCGCGGCGGAAAACCATGGTGACTTCGTCCAGTCGTTCCTCCAGATTACGCTGTGCCGATTGCATTGCCGCCAGTCGGCTGGCGTGTTCGCTGGCCTGGGATTCGGCGCAGGCGCGGAAGATCGAAACGAACAGGTATTGGCGCAGCAGGCGGCTGAGGAGTTGTTCGCGGTTCATGCTGAAAGTGGGCAGGCTGCGCGAGGGCCAGCTTTCTTCTTTCAGGCGGCGAAAGCGGTGCAGGTTAACAGGCAGTAGTTCGAAACCGGTGGGGTGATAACTGCTGCCGCTGGCGTGATGATTGTAGAACAGGTAAACATAATGCACGTTGGACTGCTCGCGCCACTCATCGATTTTGAGCAGGATCTTCTGCACGCTGGCGGTGATCTGTTCGGCGGAACCGGGGACGAGGAAGTCTTCTTCAATGGCCTGACCCGCGCGTTCCAGACTGGCCGCGACGCGGGCGCCGACTGCAAGCACCAGACGGTTGTTCGGATCGGCAGCGGTGGAGTTCATGCGCTCCAGTGCATAACCGGCAATCTCTTCGTTGAAACGGCCACAGAGGCCGTGATCGGAGCCGAAGACAATCGCGGCGAGTCGACGGGGTTTATGTCTGCGCACAGGAGGAATGGGCGGGGATGGCATGTCCTGCAAGACGACGTGTAAGCCACGTTCCACGGTGTGATAGTAGCCGGTGACTGCGTTGACCGCCTGTTCGTACTGGTGGATGCTCGCTGCTGACAGCGCCTTC
>JAQICG010000407.1 GCA_027858635.1 Gammaproteobacteria bacterium
CGCCCCTCGGTGGAGGCGTTGCTGGCCACAGACCTCAAAAATGACCATCAAGAGCTGGTAAAGCAGTCGGTGCGCGCCAACATCCGCGCTTCGGTCAGCCATCTGCGCCACGGCTCGGAACTGCTCGAACAGCTCATCGACTCTGATCAGCTGATTGTTGTCGGTGCCGAATATTCGCTGGAAACCGGTCTGGTTGAATTCTTCGACAGCATGCCGACGGACTGATCAACCTGCCCGCTGAATAGCGATATTATTTTTCTACCCATCGGTAAGACGCAATGAAATCTCCCGGTTCACATGCGCGGCTCAAGCGCTTCATTAAAGACATTATTCTACACACGCCCTTTACCAAAATGGTGTACCTGCTGGTCGTGCTCTGGCTGCTTTTTTCCACCGCCCTGTATCTGGCCGAACGCGGCGCTGAAGCAGCTACTATCAAATCCTACAGCGAGGCGCTGTACTGGGGCGTCGCCGCCTTTTCCACGGCGGGCATTGCCGATACGCCTTCATCCAGCATCGCCCAATTGATCGGGGACTCTGGATAGTGACCGGCTCTCTGCTCTTTTTCGGCACCATCGTCGCCATTACCACCTATTTCTCACGGCCCATGCAGCTACCGCATAAAAGAATCATCGATACCATCGAATATAATATGGAGCAGCTGGATGAGCTCTCGGTGGATGACCTGGATTTACTGAAGGAAACCGTGGACACGCTGATTACTCGCGTGGAACGCCTGAAGGAGAAAAGTCAGCGTTAGGAGGCTGTCGAATTTATTCGCGCCACGCCACCTTATTAGCTTTCTGCCAGCGCCATCCGCCCGCTACGCTTCCGCCTACGGCCAGTATGAATACTACAACGCCGGTCATGGTCAGATTCGCATATTCCAGAGTCGGTATGATCATGCCGCCGGAGGTTAATACTCCCACGGCAAGGGTATGCAGCAGTACCTTTTTTCCGGCGATGTCGGCGGTGATGTAGCCACCGATAAACATGATCACCACAAACACAGGAATACCGACAAGGTACCTGAAAATGCCGCTGATCTCATGCAGGTAGGGATAGCTTTTTGCCAGCGCATTGTAGCCCACGGCTATAAATATATAGGCCAGCTGTAGCAATAATATTACGACTACAATGAACAGGCTGCCAATCACTATGGCTTTTATACTTTTCATGGACGGCTTCTTAAAAAATCACTGACTAAACAAAGTTTACGCCTGCCCATTCGGTTCGTTCTGACCTACATCAACAACACAGAGTTTGCGCCGGGCCGGCGTCGAATTCACTCATAGTCAGCAGGTACATTCATACGCATGAGGGTGTAGGATAATACCTGAATCTTTGACAAATTCGCAGGGTGTTTCGCACTGCTGAATGCCTTGTTTACAACTTGTAATTATCTGTATCAAAGGAGCCTGCATTATGATCGACATTCAAAGCCAGCTGGGCGAGGAGGCGGAATCGCTGCTCGACCATCGTTGCACCACCATTCCCAAAGAGAACATTCATGCGCCGGGGCCGGACTATATCGACCGCATCGTCGCGCACAAGAATCGCAAGCCCGGTGTGCTGCGCAACCTCAGTGCTTTTTATAATCACGGGCGGCTCGCGGGCACCGGCTATCTCTCCCTGCTGCCAGTCGATCAGGGTGTCGAGCATTCCGCGGGTGCCTCGTTTGCGCCCAACCCGGCGTTTTTTGACCCCGCTAAAATCATTGAACTCGCGCTTGAAGGCGGCTGTAACGGCGTCGCATCCACTCTCGGCGTGCTCAACAGCGTGGCGCGCGATTACGTCCACAAAATTCCCTTCATCGTCAAGATCAATCACAACGAGCTGCTGAGCTATCCGAACATCTACGACCAGACCCTGTTCGCCAGCGTCGAGCAGGCTTTTGACATGGGCGCTGCGGCGGTGGGCGCGACCGTCTACTTTGGTTCAGGCGAATCCCGCCGGCAGATTCAGGAGATCAGTGAAGCCTTTCAGCATGCCCACGAGCTCGGCATGGTCACCGTGCTGTGGGCCTATCTGCGCAACAGCGCCTTCAAGCACGAAGGCGTGGATTATCATGTTTCCGCTGACCTTACCGGCCAGGCCAACCATCTGGCGGCGACCATCGACGCCGACATCATCAAGCAGAAACAGGCGCAGAATAACGGTGGCTATAACGCTCTCAATTTCGGCAAAACGCACCCCGATGTCTACAGCAAACTCACTAGCGATCATCCCGTTGATCTGGTGCGTTATCAGGTCGCCAACTGTTTTATGGGCCGAACCGGCATGATCAATTCCGGTGGCGCCTCGGGCGAAGATGATCTGCATCAGGCGGTGCGCACGGCGGTGATCAACAAACGCGCCGGCGGCATGGGCATGATTTCGGGGCGCAAGGCATTCCAGAAACCGATGGCCGAAGGCGTCAAGTTGCTCAACGCCATTCAGGACGTCTACCTCTCAGATCAGGTCACTGTGGCCTGATCACCGGCGCGCTTGTAACGGAAACGAACAGTCGATCCGGTTCTTTAGAGCACGCGGAGTCATCGCAGGCCGGTTATTAAATGGCCTGCTTAATGCTATATTACCCGCCGATCTATTTTTCGCGTCGGGACAATCGCATGAATATTAAACAGTTAGAAAAAACGGCCCTACATTGGCGCCGCACAAAAATCGTCGCCACTCTGGGTCCCGCCACCAGCACCGCCTCCATGGTGGAAAAACTAATCAAGGCGGGCGTGAATGTCTTCCGCCTGAACATGTCACACGGCAATCACCAGCAGCATCGCGATGCTTTCCAGCTAGTGCGGGACACCGCCGCCAGCATGAGCCAGCATGTGGCTGTGCTCATGGATTTGTGTGGCCCCAAAATTCGCACCGGTAAATTCAAAAATGGCAGTATCAGCCTGAAGAAAAATTCAGCGGCCCTGATCAGATGCGACATCACCACCGGCGATGAGGGGGTGATTGCTTCGCAATACACCAATCTATATAAGGATGTCAAAAAGGGCGACCGCATCCTTCTTGATGACGGCAATCTCGAACTTCGGGTGGAAAAAGTCACTGGCAAGACCATTCGCTGCAAGGTTATCCATGGCGGCATATTGAAAGACAACAAAGGCATTAACCTGCCCGACTCCAAAGTGTCTGTTTCCAGCTTCACCGCCAAGGACAAGAAAGACGTCAAGCTCGCCATGGAGCTGGGTGCGGATTTCGTCGCGCTGAGTTTTGTGCGAGACGGCAAAGATATCCTTGTGCTGGATGCCTACATGAAAAAAAATGGCGAGCAGATTCCCATCATTGCGAAAATCGAAAAGCCCGAAGCTATAACCAATATCGACAGCATTCTTGATGCCTCCTACGGACTTATGATTGCACGCGGTGATCTGGGCATCGAGCTTCCCGCCGAGCAGGTGCCCCTGATTCAGAAAGAGCTCATCTGCATGGCTCGTGAACGCAACTGTCCGGTGATTGTTGCCACTCAGATGCTCGAATCCATGATCGAACACTCCCGGCCTACCCGCGCCGAAGTCGGCGATGTCGCCAACGCCGCGCTTCTGGGCAGCGATGCGGTGATGCTCTCCGGTGAAACCGCGGTCGGTAAATATCCCGTGCTGGCGGTAAAAATGATGGACCGGGTGCTGCGCGAAATTGAAGCGCATCAATGGCAGCACAACAATTTTGGTGGCCGCGACAATCAGCTTACCAATCCCGACAAAATCTCGGTACGCAAGGCGGTAGCTTACGCGGCCACCTCACTGGCCCAGGATCTAAAACTTCAGGGCATTATTGTGCCCACCGCCAGCGGCACCACCGCCCAGATTATCGCCGCCAGCCGGCCAACCTCACCCCTGCTCGGGGTCTCTTCCCGCAGCCACATCTGCCGCAAGCTGGCTCTGCACTGGGGCGTCATTCCCATTGAAGCCGATGAAACCCAGACCCACGACTGGAAAGCGCTCAGCCAGTCCATTTCCAAATACTGCCATCTCACCAAAACCGGCAATACCGTGTTACTGGTCTCCGGCTTTAATGAAGACCCGTCTCTGAATCAACCCGCAATGAAAATACTGAAGGTATAATTCCATGCCCTACCCGTTAAACTTTATTTTCCGCCCCATTATTTTATGAACAACAGCATTGTCGTCAGCGCCGAGTTCTACTTCAAAGGCGAGAAATATACCCCCTTCATGGTCATTGACCTGGATGAACACATAAAATCCAAAAGCTCTGATGAGGCCTTCCATCTGTTGCTGGCTAAAAGTAATAACATCGACACTTACTCTTATGAATACGAGGTTCTGCTGGATCAGCCCCTGCGGTTTTCCGATGCCGAAGGCATGGCCAGACACTTTCTGAATGAGACCGACTTTGACTTTGCCGCTTTTGCCCGGGCCTGTCAGCAGGAGAGCATTCTGGAAATCATCGCCGATATCGCCCGCACCCATCTTGCGGTGACCGACCTGTCTACCCGGCCCGAATTAAAGGCGGCGCTAATCGAGGCCTTCGAACAGGGGCGAAAGTTATGACGGATATCGAAGCGGATTCAATTCAGCAGCAGATCGTTGCGGAAACCTCCAAAATCGCCTGGCATGAGCTGCAATATTTCTTCGCCAGCGGCATGGCGGTGTTCGTCGCCGAACAGCTAGATCTGGTTGAAGTCGCGACCTGTTTCGCCGAGGACAACAGACCCATGGTGGAGAAGTGGATGCAGGAAAAACTTGTCATGCCCGTACCCGATGAGCAAGCACAAATCTGGTATGAGAATGAGGCTACAGTGTGGGCGGTAGTGGTCAAGCCCTGGATTCTAGTGCAGTCGGTGCAGGCTTCGCAATGAACGACTTCCAGCTCGACCCGCAACTGGTTCGCGACTGCTTTGTACTGGGCCGGATTAAAAGCACCCGCCTGCTGCTGCTCAACAATGCCCTCCTGCCCTGGTTCATTCTGGTGCCGGAGACCACGGCCTACGAGATTTATGAACTGCCACAGGCTCAGCAGCTCGAACTGCTAGAGGAGATAAACATTATTTCCAGTCACCTCAAGCAGAATTATGCGGTTGATAAACTCAACATCGCAGCCATCGGCAACGTTGTCAGACAGATGCACATTCATGTGGTAGGCCGCCATGTCGATGATTTCTGCTGGCCGGGCGTGGTCTGGGGCACCGACCAGAAACTGCTTTATCATGATAACGAAGTTCAGCAGATAAAATCCCGTCTGACTGAAATGCTCGCCGGTATTTTTGTCGCGCACTGATATTGCGCCAATGTATCCGACAATCATTCAAACATTTATTAATCTAATTATGATTTCATTTTACTAACGTGCGCTTTCGTAAACCACAAGCCGAAAGTTATGCCCTCGAACCGGATTACTCGGCGCCGCTGGCCGGCCTGTTTGACATCACCGCGCCTGCCGCGGCTACTGGCGAGGCCGAGGCTTTATGCGCCGCAAAACTTCTGGCCATACACAAAAATGACGAGGCCCTGGCCTGGCGTGTTGCACTGATTGAAAATGCGCAATACAGCATCGATGCGCAATACTACAGCTGGCACGCGGATATCTCCGGACAGTGGCTGATCAGCAAGCTTATCGAAGCGGCTGACCGGGGTGTGCGGGTGCGCCTGCTGCTTGTTGATATTCACAGTCTCGGTGCCGACCGTCGCATCGCCACCCTTAATCGCCATAAAAACAATGAAGTGCGTATTTTTAATGCTTTCAAACATCGCTGGTCGAGCCAGTTTTTTCGCACCTTCGAACTGCTGTGGAGCCTCAAGCGCCTGAATCACCGCATGCACAACAAGCTCCTCATTGCTGACAATCTCACCGCCATTATTGGTGGCCGTAATATTGGCGACGAGTATTTCAGTCTCAATAAAACATTCATCTTTCGTGATCTTGATTTACTGGTGTGCGGTGTTGCTGTAGAGAAATTTTCACACAGCTTTGATCTCTTCTGGAACAGCCCTATTTCCAAAACCGCGCGACGTTTAATCGCCTTTCGACCAGGGCGACTGAATTTCCGTCGGATGCTGACACACCTCAACAAAAACTTACAAAGGTCTCAGCAGATCATTCAGCGTATCGAATCGGTTAAGAATGGTTTTCTCAAAGATGCTGATCTGAAAAGCCGGTTGATCTCGACCCATGTTGAAATAGTCTTTGACCTGCCCGCCAAAAAGTCTTCGCCGGAAAAATCCCTGGCTCAGGAACTTAACCAACGTAATCTAAAAACCGCAAAACAGCTCACCGTGATCAGCGCCTACTTCATTCCCAGCCAGTCCCTGCTGGCTTCTTTCAAAACATTGCTGAATAACGGTGTACGCATTCAGGTACTGACCAATTCCCTGGCCTCCATTGATGTCACCGCTATCTTTACCGGCTATGAACGCTACCGGCGCCAGTTGCTTAATATGGGCGTCGAGTTATATGAGTTTCGGGCTGAACCTGAGCACCATCCTGAATTTTTTTCCACCCCGGCGCTGGTCGACTTCCTTAGCCTGCACGCCAAATCGATAATTTATGATTTCGATTCGGTTTATATCGGCACGCTCAATCTGGACCCAAGATCAGAGTTTCTCAATACCGAGATCGGCATGTTTATTAAAAATGATGAACTGACCCGAATAGTGCACAACGCTTTTATCGATGATCTTAACGACGGCAGCTACTGGCAGGTCAAGTACAACAGAGAGGGCAAGCTGATCTGGCAATACCGGGACGAAATCAGAACCCGACAGCCCGCGCGCAGCTTTTGGCAGCGTATCAGGAAAACCGTTATTTCGCTGCTGCCTATACAACAGCATCTGTAAAGCACGGCAACCTTAGGAGTGTTTATAATTAAATATTATCGCCAATCCTTTAACCCTCATCAGGTAACATCATGGCCATTGCCACAACACTCAATCGTAGCGGCCTGTTCATCATAATGCTGATGTCCCTGCTCTCCTGCTCGGGTCAGCGCCCGGCCAATCTCGGCATCAGCGATAACAAATTAGCCACCTGTCAGCCCTCACCCAACTGCGTCTCCAGCGATGCCACTGACGAGACACACAGGGTTCGCCCCTTAGCGTTTAACCTGCGCGCTGACGATGCCTGGGAGATCGCGCAACAGACAGTATCGGAAATGCCTCGCACCAGAATCGTCAGCCTGAAACCCGACTACCTGCATGCTGAAAGCAGCAGCGCAGTGTTCGGCTTCGTCGACGATCTGGAGCTGCATCTTCGCCCCGACGAAAACATCATCGCCATCCGATCAGCGTCCCGACTGGGCCATTCTGATTTTGGGGTAAACCGAGACAGAGTTGAAAAATTGCGTGCTGCTTTTGTCAAACAGGCGGGGTCTTCTGACTAGTCATAGACAACTTCAATATTGACCTGATTACTCGCATTCAAAAAATGGACTAGGAGTCTGTCGGGTTTAGGGGAATTGAAGCGAGGGAGTGGGAGAGTGAGCACAAATTTTCCCGATTTTGAGGCGCATAGTTACTCTACGCAACGAAAAATCGAGGAGATTTGGGCCGCTCTCCCACTTCCGCAGCCAATTCATCCTAAATCCGACAGACTCTTAGCATCGCATCAAAACTCAGCACTTCACCAATCGTGCTGTTATTCATGTCCGTAAAACTGGAAAGATTGTGCGCGCCGTTGCCGATAGGCGGCCAGGAAGGCGGCGGTGCCTGCCAGCCTGATGCAGTTTTCATGTGACTTCGATCAGAACAAAATAGTGCCGTATATTCATCAGCCGGCACCACCCTGAACCACGGCTGTTCATCGGCACTCAGTAATGCATTATCCATAAATGAATTTCTAAAATATTCGGCGACATCCGTGCTGAATGACAAACAGGTATCAAAATCCAGTATCTGATTTCTTTCATCCTTCGCCAGCAGTATTACATGGTAGTCCCAGAAAACCGGTTTTAGCAAATACACCATCGCACGCTGATTCAGCATCGGAAAAACCTCGCCCTTGCTGGCAATAAATATGACTTGGCTGTTTTTGAACTGTTCATGCTGGCAAAGCTGCCAGATGTTTTCTTCACAATAGCAGGGCCGGTAAAGGAAGTCCTCTCGCTTTAGTACATTCAATGACATTGCATTAGCTCGTTAAATAATTTTAATTCCTACGATTGTATCGCTCTCACGCTCCAGCGTGGAATGCTGTACCGTACGCTCCAGCGTCCCGATCAACGCTGGAGCGTGGGAACGATGATGATTCATCGGCAATAAAGTACACAGTTTGAAACAGCCGAGCTTATAACAGTCTTTCCAAACTGAAGATGTAACGTTACCATGAGTATGGTTTTCCGGGTCGAGAGATGCCTTAGTATGTTGGTAACGACTATTCAGGGCAACTCTATCCACGGTTTTAACGCAGCTGCTCTGTTTAGCAATAATGTAAAAAACCGGCGTCTGATGCGTCATTGAGGTGAAATAATGGCTGACTGGTTGAAAGCTAATGTAGTCGAAAAAATACAGTGGAATGAGCGGCTGTTTTCGTTGCGCATGCAGCCGGGACTGAGTGATTTTATCGCCGGCCAGTTCGTGCGTGTGGGGATTGATGTCGACGGTGAGCGTATTGCCCGGCCTTATTCGCTAGTCAGCAAACCAGGAGACGACAGCCTGGAGATCTATTTCAATATCGTACCGGAAGGGCCATTGACTTCACATCTGGCCGGACTCGAAGCGGGTGATGAGATTTTTGTAACGGCTAAAGCCAACGGTTTTTTAACCATCGATGAAGTGCCGCAGAGCCGGCACCTGTGGTTGCTGGCGACAGGTACCGGTGTCGGCCCGTTCCTGTCCATATTGAAAACGCAGCAGCCATGGCAACGTTTTGAAAAAATCGTGCTGGCGTATTCCGCACGATCGATTTCTGAGCTGTGTTATCAGCAGCTTATCTCAGAGCTGCAGCTGCAGAATCCGCAACAGTTCATTTATGCGCCTTTTGTTACCCGAGAGGCAATGACCGGTGCCATACAGCAGCGCATTCCCCAGAGTATCGAGGATGGCTCGCTGGAGCAGCAAACAGGGCTTATTATCAATGAAAAGGATTCACATGTGATGATGTGTGGTAATTCAGAAATGATCAGCAGTGTCACCGAGTGCCTGGAAAAACGCGGTATGCGTAAACACCGTCGGCGCGAACCGGGGCACATCACTACCGAAAAATACTATTAACAGTACTGCCGACTTAAGCGCAAACACTATTCAATCAATTGTCATGTTTTGCCGTTAGTTGTTGTGGTGACTACGTTTGGCACCCGACAAATGCATAATGGATACTCCCTGAGATTTTTCATTCGAGCCTGATAATTCTGCTTCATCATACTGTCATATTTTCGCTGTAATCTTTTATATGCTGCAGCAAGACGCGCGCGTTTCATAAACTTCAGACACTCGCTTTTATGCAGGTTTTCTGTAAACAACCTTCAAAGCCGTTCACTTCTGTGCCATCAATTTTGAATTAAAACTCATAAGAATACATAAAGACGAGGTGATTATCATGATCGCAGGCAAAAAACTTGGCATCAAAGGCCGGTTTATATCGACATTCATCGTGCTTGTATTTGGCTTTTCCATTATCGGCTATACCTACCAGTCCGTGCTTTCGATTAGCGCGCAAAGCGAACAGGAAATGGCGTCAGCACTGAAAATCTCCAATCTGATTCACCAGTTTGCAGCCGAGGTACAGCATGCCCGGCAGGCGGAAAAAAATTACCTGTTGAGCAAAGACTTTGCCTATACCAAGCAGCACGCAGCGATATTGACTGCCGCTTATGCCCTGCTTGACCAGCTGAAACTGCTGATTACCGACGACGATATGACTGCGGCTATCGATCTCATGCATCAGTCCATCAATAAATATGAAGAGGGTTTCACCTACGTAGCTACTGCCATGGAAAAAAGGTCTGCCGCGATGGACGCAATCAGCGCCATGGGAAGTGATATTGAAGAAGCTATATTCAGCACGGATAATTTAATGCTGATCAATTCGCTGCTGAAGATGAAGACGCACGAAAAAGATTATATCGCGAGCAACGATTCACAATACGTGACCCGCCTGAATCTGGAAATGAAGGCATTCGCCATGTTGCTGATCACTTCAGTCCCTGATGTTGAACAACGTAATGCGATTTCAAAATTGATGAACAAATACAACCTCGGTATGCTGGCCCTGACCAGCGGCGTCAGGACGATGAATCTCCGTATCGAACAACTCAGCGCGATCGTCGACCTTCTCGACCCGCTCATGCTCGAACTGCGAGAAAAGGAAAAAATCGCCTTCGAGGAAAAAAGCCGGGCGATACAGACGAACATCACTGAAAGCAATACGCTATTCATTACTGCCGCCGTCATCACCGGCATCATTCTGCTGCTGTTTTTTCTGACTACCGCGCGCTATATTACCAATAACTTCAAGTCGGTCTTTTTCGCTATCGAACAACTTGCCGGGGGAAACCTGGCCATTGAACTCAATGCCAACGATGATAAGGACGAAATCAACCGCCTGAACAATGCGCTGTATACCATGAAGCGGAATCTCACCAAAATCATCTCCGGCATCCGCGCGGGGTCGCTACAAGTCAGCACGGCCTCTGCACAGGTGATGCAGGGCAATGCCAACCTGAGCCAGCGCTCGCAGGAACAGGCCGCCACCATTGAAGAGGTCGCCTCCGGCATGGAGCAGTTGGCCGGCACGGTCGGCCAGAATGCAGACCATGCCCAGCAGGCTAACCAGCTTTCTCTTGAAGCAAAAGCGCACGCGGAACAGGGCGGCACCAGCGCTGACGAAGTCGCATCCGCCATGAGCGGCATTAATATCGCCTCGCACAAGATCACCGATATTATCGAAGTCATCGACGGCATCGCTTTCCAGACCAACTTGCTGGCACTGAATGCAGCCGTGGAAGCGGCTCGCGCTGGCGAACAGGGCCGGGGATTCGCCGTAGTCGCCAGTGAAGTTCGCGATCTGGCAGGTCGATGTAAGACCGCATCCAGAGAGATCAAAGTCCTGGTGGAAGACACTCTGGAAAAAGTAGAAATCGGCACCCGGCTCGTCGGCGAATCCGGCCAGACGCTGACCGGTATCGTGCAAGCGGTGACCAGTGTCAACGACATCGTCTCCGATATCGCAGTAGCTTCACGTGAACAATCTCAGGGCATTAATCAGGTCAACAAGGCGCTGTTGCAGATGGATGAAATGACACAGCAAAATGCGGCGCTGACGGAACAGGCCGCCATCGCCAGTGAGTCCATGAGCCAACAGGCCGTGGAACTGGCCGGACTGGTGGAATATTTCAAACTGGAAGAAGACTCTATTGCGGAATCCTACACCACCGCCGCCGACGACGTCGCTGTGCAGGCAACGTCATCGGCAAGGCAAATTGCCGATGATGATCAAATCGCCGACCTCGACGATGACAGTGACAGCCGGCGCTACACTTCATATAAACGCACACTAAAATCTGCAGCTTAAAATTTCAGAAATATTTGGTTCTGAACAAAATCGCGACGACCTTCGACACGATAAATAACCTGTTTTTACTTTGACCCCAAATATTAAATTTTATGCCCATAGAATGCTGTTACAAAATTGAGTTTATATACTCTTTTAATGCCACGGCATTGTTATGCTCCGGCGCTTTGGCTGCATACATGAAGGTTACATTGCGTTTTTTGACATAGCCCAGTAACTCATCTACAGCTTCATGGGCTGCATCAAGTTCAGCAAAGTATCTTTGCTTAAACTCCGGCCATTTTTCAGCATCATGCTGATACCATTTACGAAGTTCATTGGAAGGAGAGACCGATTTGAGCCAAACGTCGATCTCTGCTTTCTCCTTTGACAACCCTCTCGGCCAAAGTCGATCGACCAATATCCTCAATCCATCTTTTGAATTTTGGTCATCATACACGCGCTTAATAAAAATCTGCATGACTCAAATTTAAACATATAACGCTGCGCTATTAAGCGTACATTTTTAGCGATGATTTTTAAGCAACCGGTAAACCCGCGTCAGCACATCGAGTCTGATATAAAAATAAGGGTTGTTATTTCTCTGCCAGACCGCTCCATTGTTCGCACTATAACAGTTCATAACATTTCTCGAAATCACATTTTAATCCGCAACAAAACCGAAGGACAAAACCAGTTGTTTTTAATATTATCGAATCCTGACAATGGTGCCTGCGTCGCTGTTTTCATTCCTCTATGAAAGTTTCGTCGCCACTGTGCTCTGGAAGATAGCCTTATGCACATCGCCCATGCTCACCATACCGACCAGCTCGTTTCCTACCGCTACAGGAATACGACGGAACTTTCTGCCACACATCACTGAAGCAGCCTGTAAAATATGCATGTCTGGTTTGACGGTAATCACCGTTGGTGTCATCACATCCTTAACCTGTATGTTGACCACATTAGTGTACTGTTTCATCAATGTCTCGTAATCAACCGCAGACATGCTATCCATTAGATCCTCGAGCTTTGGAAACATTTTACCCAGTACATCGCTCTCGGATACTGTACCCACCAACTTTCCATCATCAACAACAGGTATTCCACTGTATCGATATACACACATAAGCGATACTACTTCTCCCAGCTTTTTGTCGGATGTAACAGTACGTAAATTTGTTGTCATGATATCTTTAACTAACATAATGAAACCTCAAATTATTAATTCGCTAATTATCCAGTCTTATATACTAACAAGGCGCATGGAAAGTATACCCTTCAATCAAGACCGTCAGCAGCAGGGATGCTGCTGCCGAGCGTACACGGATGTATTCTCAGCGCGTCTTGATTGAAGGGTATCCTTTCCATGTGACTCAATAGTAACTCTGACTATCTTCAATCTTAACAGGAAATGTATTGTCGCATTCTTAATCTTGATCCAATACCCTACCTGTTGGCAGACCAGTTTCACAGTTGTGCAAGCACAAGTCAGAACCGTGTACAGATGTAATAAATGACATCAAACTAGGAGACTGTCGGGTTTAGGGGGATTGAAGCGAGGGAGTGGGAGAGTGAGCACAAATTTTCCCGATTTTGAGGCGCATAGTTATTCTACGCAACGAAAAATCGGGGGAATTTGGGCCGCTCTCCCGCTTCCGCAGTCAATTCATCCTGAAGCCAACAGCCTCCTAATCGCTACTAATAGGCTGTTACAGCGACCTTGTCTAATGCCGATTAAATCGCACGGGGAATATATCGTTCTCACGCTCCAGCGTGGAATGCAGCTCCGGACGCTCCAGCGACCCGACCTATTCTTTTTAATAACGTGGCGCTGGAACGTGGTAACAATGGTGAATGTTGCATGGAAAGACCTGGCCCCATGAACTAGACAGTCTATTCTCGGTCAGGCTCCTAGTACTTTTACCCTGGGCCTGGCGGTTAAAACAGCCTTGACCGAGGCAGGGCACATGCAGCAATCTCGCGGCAGTCCCGGCTAGTTACAACTGAAAAGCCGAATAGCCTTCCACTCGACATCCAAAAAATCCAAAAAAATCAAATAGATACAATAAAACAAAAGTTTTTTCCCTCTCAACTGTTAACCTTTCGTCGGAAACTGTCATTTTTTCGACAGAAACTCTCGCTCTTTCATATCGACTTGCTATAGTTTCTACATCGGCGAGTAAAATCCTGTTTCTCAAAGCTAGAAGCGCTGGGTCAGCCGATTCGCAAATGCTCCAAAACTAAAACTTTTTCCATATTTCTGACTGCACTCAGTTTGAGACTCGCTCGCGCTGTCTCGATGTGCCGTCTCTATAGTTTTGATGAGCGCCTATGAAAATTCCATACTTAGCGAACACCCGTTTTACATCGATGCTGTTGTTTTTATTCATCACCCTGCAGATATCGGCATGCAGCACCGACGAGCCCTCTACAGCCAACACGGCGTACCTCGTCGATCCATACCCTCCTACTGTCACTGACGTTAACCATGACGCCATAATCTCTGGCGTTGATAGTGGCAGCGTTACCGAGGACATTGATGTGGATGGTGACAACATGTTGATGGTCGGCGGAACATTGGCGATTACAGAAATCGATGCCGCCGAAGATGCCTTTGTCGCAATTTCAATTGAAGGTGCCTACGGCAGTCTTACCATAAACGCTGATGGAATCTGGAGCTATAGCGCTGACAATAACCAGACCGTGATCCAGAATCTGGCCAGCGGCGCATCATTGAGCGAACGCATAACTATCAGCAGTATTGACGGTACACAGCATACATTGGTGATTACTATCAATGGCACTGATGATGCGAGCGCGCCGATCACTATCACCGACCCTGTAGAACCCATTCACATCAGCCTGGCCTGGACTCCTCCCAGCGCACGCGAAGACAACATTACGCCATTATCACTATCGGAGATTGCCGGCTACAACATCTACTATGGTAACGCGCAAGGCCAGTACCCTAAAACGGTTAACATCGCCGATGGCACTGCAGACAGCTATATCTTTACTGACCTGCCAACCGGCACTTATTATTTTGTCGTCACAACCTACGACACAGACGGCCGCGAGAGCCAGTATTCATCTGTAGTTACAAGAACGATTTAAGAATTGCATTGGAAATGACATTGGGGTTGGCAGTGGGGTCAGACTGAATGGCACTTACTTAAGGCCCCAAAGCCAAATAGAGCGTCATTCCGGCATGTTTCTGGCCGGAATCCAGAGTTTAAAACCGTGGATTCCCGACAAAAGCATTCGGGAATGACGATCTGATATCGTGGTTAATCCCTTAAGTAAGTGCCAGTCGGGTCAGACTCGAATTAGTGCCATTCGAGTGCCATTCGGGTCAGACTCGAATTAACTTCAATCGACCCCCATTGAACCCTACTTTATTATTGTCCACTAAGAGTCTATCGGATTTAATCGGCAAAGCCGGTAGAGTAGGCATATACACAATAACGGAACAAAACTACCATGTCAGTCAAATTCCGGACGATTGATCGAGATACTGCATACCTATTATTCCCTAGCTGCAAGATTGGCTACCGGAGAAGCACCTGGCGCGTTTGTGGTGGACATCGTGGAACGGCTAGATCTGAAGGAGTTAGAAAGCTGTTATGGCGGTGGCGGAAAGCAGCCTTATCACCCGGCCTTACTGCTGGCACTGTTGTTTTATGGTTATGCCACAGGCGTATTTTCCAGCAGCAAGCTGGAGCAGGTGACCCACGATTCGGTAGCGTTTCGCTTTATCACAGGGGAACCCATCCGGATCATGACACCATCGCCGCCTTCCGCAAGCGTTTCCTGAAAGAGCTGGAAGGCTTGTTTGTCTCTAGGGGTTCAAGTCTAGATTCGTACACTTTACTACGGTAGGGCGAATTGTAAGAGATGGAAAATGAGATGCATCTTTTATAGACCTGACCCCGTTCATTGGACCCCGTTCATTGCAGGTCTGCTAGCAACTGTGATTCTCTTACGAACCTTTTTTTAAATCTGCATTTTTGGAATTAAATTCGCTATCAAAGAATTTAATTGCTACGCATCTATTTAATGATGGTTGAACGCCTTTAATCGTGCGTCCAGATAGACCTGAGCCTATTTGCTCGCACAAATCAAACCCTCGCTTTGAAAGATGCAATTTGTATTCTTCGACCATTGAGGAAATTACTCTTTATTACTCTAATGTTGGGTAGTAATATTTGGTGTCAGAGTAAAAATATTCTTAAAGAGTTTCTACTCTGACACCAAATGGCTTTAATTGTTATTGACCACTTGTATCAATATTATCTGCCGCCCAATAAATTGGGTCTGAAATTATATCTTCGACTTTCTCCACAGGTGCTATATTTTTTGGTTTCGGTGGTGGCGCTTGCCATGGCACAACATGCTGCCCAACCGCTTTGTAGTATTTGGTAACACAAGAAACTAACTCTGGTACAAAGTTACGGCGTTGTGTAAATTTTCCACCCAAATCTGAAACAGACTTTATCTCAAATGCTCTAGGAATCTGTCCTTTTCGATCTATAACTAACGCATCAATATCTTCTCTGATCATAGAGAGGTCTGCACAAGTATCTTGTGTACGTCCTGGCCACTTAGCTACGACCATAATACTTCCATGTTCAGTTTTTGCTAGCTGCTTTAAAAGCCATGTAACTGTTGCTGTAGCCCTCTTTTTATCTCGTGGAGCATCAACGGTCATTGAAATTGTTACAGAGCGCCTCGTAAGATCAGCTTCAATTGAAATGTGAGATGCTGCATCTGGTACTTCAAGTCGGCTTTCAAGAACTCCGGTTTGAATAAAGGAACTTTGCAGCCATTTTAAACGGTCACTTGGGCTTTTCCGTTCCTTAGCTGTGAGGACAGTAGTTACATTGGTTTCCAACTGTCTGCTCATTAAAAGGGCAGTACATCGCATGAGCTCATCCCAGTCACTGACTACCGCAGCACCAAGAGGCGAACACTTATCAAATTTTGATTTTGCAAAATAAAGCTTACAAGCCTCAACCCACTCCTTACCCATCTGGTCAAATTCGCTGATTCCGGCTGAGTCATGTTCCAGGTATCGCACAAACTCATTTAGCATATAAGCCTGATCTGGGTCGGAGACTGAACTTTTTGAGAGCTGTATTTTTGCTTCTGTCTTCAAATAAGACCATGACCAGTGATATAAATATGCTTTTTTTAACGATTGTCGATTAATTTCACAGGGAGGCTGTGTTGGTGTTGCTACAAACTGATTGGATAAAGTTAAAACAGCGTCTATTCCATGTTCCTTTGCAATATCAAGGTAGCGCTCGATCTGTCCAGAATTAAGATCAACATTCTTTGCTTTTGCTTCTACTAACGCTCGCCATACCCTGCGACCATTATCCACAATAATTAAAGCATCTGGTCGGTCTTTATTGTCGTTATTCTTTGATCGGAAAACCGGTTCAATCCATACTTGAACTTTTGCACGCTTCCCTGTCGGTGCGCCAAGTGGCGAGAGCAATGCTTCAGCAAATTCATCAACAGACATTAGCATCGCACCAGTTACACAGGTATTACGCAGTTCAGGCTTTATAGCGACAGGTATGAGACGAGCTATCTCACCGGAAGATAAGTACTCTGGACGTTTCATGTTGTTGACCTCATTTTTTAATTATATTTATCAGGGTCGAGTTAATACTTAACTGCAATATTTAGAGGCGATTGATTTTTTATCAACGATTTTTTTGAACTGTCCAACGTCGCACTCTCCCCGATACCCTGTGCTGTTTTGATGTGAATACAGTTTTTTACGTTATAACAACTGGGAACGCAAGTTTTTCTTTTGAACTTGATTTGCTTTGGCACTTTTTTTACTTACTAAACCCTTTATAACCTGCCACAGCATCCAGCTTTGGTAGCGGCAGTTCGCCAAGGAAGGCGAATTGAGGTCAGCGAGTGGGATTGCGAGTCTGACCGACGCGTAGGCAAAGTTGGTTGCTGTGGCTCGCCCCGGTGGTTTACCGGGGCAGGTTATTATGGGCGGCATTTTTCTCGTTAGTCTTTTGTTGCTGTAGACAATAGAGTGACACGCCCGTGGGTGCGCGTACCCACTACCCGCAATGTGATGACTTATTAAGAAGGTTAATTGTGATTATGGACAAATTCGAATTAAATCGTATCTGCAGCATTAGAAGCCTTTGAAATCAGTACAAAAAACACTACGGCCTTCGATATGATAATAACTTATTTTTTAATTTGCCCCAATATCCATACATCATCATGTGCTTTTTGCCTTAGTTGGAAACCGTTCCGGATGCTCGATAATTTCTTGCGTGAGATCGACATCTATATCGGGCCAATAGAAGTGACCGGGTGATAGCTCCTTAACATTCATAATTACTTTTACCGTCTGACCTATGAATCACGGGATATTGTCCTCTGCCGACCTACCTTATATTCAAATACTCCCTCTCCGAAATATCATCCCAGGCAATGACCTGCTTACGAAACTTGGCATAGGATTCATAAATCCGTTTTGCCGCTGGATTTTTACCGGCCAGTTCCAGCACGACTTCTTCGGAGAGGGCTTTTAGTTTTTCCAGAACGTCATCGGGCAGGCGGCGGACGTCGACGTTGTGTTTGTTGATGAGGGTGTCGAGGGCGGCGTTATTTTTTGCTGTGAATTCGGTGGACATGTCCTGATTCACCACCTTGCAGGCGTACATGACGATGCTCTGCAGGTCTTTGGGCAGGGATTCCAGCGCTTCTTTGTTGATGATGGCTTCGAGGGTGGTGCCGGGTTCGTGCCAGCCGGGGTAGTAGTAATATTTGGCGGCTTTGTAAAATCCGAAGGCGAGGTCGTTGTAGGGGCCGACCCATTCGGTGGCGTCGATGGCACCGGATTTTAAGGAGGTGAAGAGTTCGGCGCCGGGCAGGTTGACCGGGGTGCCGCCGGCGCGGCGCAGGACTTCGCCGCCGAGGCCGGGGATGCGCATTTTTAAGCCTTTCAGGTCTTCAACGCTGTTGATCTCTTTGTTGAACCAGCCGGCCATCTGCACCATGGTGTTGCCGGCGGCGGCGGGTACGACGCCAAACGGTTCGTAGGTTACGGTCCACAGTTCCATGCCGCCGCCGTGGTACAGCCAGGCGTTCATTTCCTGGGCGTTGAGGCCGAAGGGGACGGTGGAGAAAAACTGCGCCTCTTCGACTTTGCCTTTCCAGTAGTAGGCGGAGCCGTGGCCCATTTGCGCGGTGCCGCGGGAGACCGCGTCGAACACTTCCATGGCGGGCACCAGTTCACCGCCGCCGTAGACTTTGATTTTGATGCGCCCGCCGGACATCTCTTCGATGACTTCAGCCAGTTTGTTGGCACTGGTGCCGAGGATGGGAAAGTTTTTCGGCCAGGTGGTGACCATTTTCCACTCTATGGTTTCCTTCTCTTCGGCGATAGCCGGTGCGGAAAATGCGCCGGCGGCGATGCTGCTGAGGGCGGCGGTTTTTATAAAGTCACGACGTTTCATATTTTTTCCTTTTTTTATTCACCGCCGAGGAGGCGGACAAAAGTTTTTATATTCTGAATCTTTTTATCAGGCCGGTTGCAGGTTGGCGTAACTCATCACCAGCCATTTGCTGCCTTTGGATTCGAAATTTACTTCAACCCGCGCGTGTGCGCCACTGCCTTCAAGGTTGATGATGATGCCTTCGCCGAATTTGCCGTGGGTTACACGCTGGCCGATACGCAGGCCGTTGATCGATTCGGTTTCTTTTGATGCCATCGCCGAGGGTGAATACAGCGGCTGGCTGATCGTGGGTTTGGCGCGCACTTCGGTGAGCAGATGCTGAGGGATTTCGCTGATGAAGCGCGACGGTTCGGGGTAGAGATCCTGTCCGTAGAGGCGTCGGTGTTCGGCGCAGGTCATCACCAGTTTCTGGCGTGCGCGGGTGATGCCGACGTAACACAGCCGGCGCTCTTCTTCGAGCTTGCCCTCTTCATCTAACGAGCGCTGGCTGGGGAACAGCCCCTCTTCCAGCCCGACCAGAAACACCAGGGGAAACTCCAGGCCTTTGGCGCTGTGCAGGGTCATCATCTGCACGCAGTCCTGCCAGGCATCGCCCTGACTTTCGCCCGCTTCGAGAGCTGCGTGGGTGAGAAAGGCGGTGAGTTCATCCATGCCGGCCAGTTCTTCGGCGTTGGCATCAAACTCGAAACCCCGACCGGCGCTGATCAGCTCTTCGAGGTTTTCCACTTTGGCTTCGGCCTTTTCAGTTTTCTCCTTGCCGTAATGGGCGATCAAACCGCTGTGGTGAATGACGTGGTCAATGCGCTCGAACAGCGGCAGCGATTCGGTGTCGGCCGCCATGGTGTCGATCAGGGTCATGAACCCGCTCAGTGCGTTGGCGGCGCGGGCGGTCAGTGCGTTTGTGTCGATCAGGCTTTGCGCCGCCTGCCACAGGGCCACGTCCTGATCACGGGCGATTTCGCGAATGCGCTCGACGGTGCGATCACCGATGCCGCGCGTGGGCGTGTTCACCACGCGTTCGAACGAGGCCATGTCGTTGCGATTGTTGATCAGGCGCAGGTAGGCCAGCGCGTCCTTGATTTCGGCGCGGTCGAAATAGCGCAGACCGCCGTAGACCCGATAGGGAATGCCTTCGCTGACAAATCGTTCCTCGAACACGCGCGACTGCGCGTTGGAGCGGTAGAGGATGGCGATGTCCGAGCGCGCCCCGCCCTGTTCGATCCATTGCTTGACGTGGTCGAGCACGTAGCGCGCTTCGTCGTATTCGTGGAAGGCTCGGTAATAGAGGATGGGCTCGCCATCTTCGCCGCTGCTCCAGAGCTTTTTGCCCATGCGCCCGCTGTTGTTGTCGATAATGGCGTTGGCCGCCGACAGGATGGTGGTGGTCGAGCGGTAGTTCTGTTCCAGACGCACGATGTCGCTGGTCTGGAAATGTTTCTGGAACAGCTGGATGTTTTCCACGCGCGCGCCGCGCCAGCCGTAGATGGCCTGATCGTCATCGCCGACGATGAAGACATGGTTTTTGCTGCCCGCCAGCAGCCGGATGAGGGCGTACTGAATGGTGTTGGTATCCTGAAACTCGTCGACCAGGATGTGGCGGAAACGCTGCTGGTAATGCTGTTGCAGGGCGGCGTTATCGCGCACCAGTTCCAGGGTGCGCAGCAGCAGTTCGGCAAAGTCGACCGCACCGGCTTTTTCGCAGGTCGCTTCGTAGGCGCTGTAGATGCGCACCAGTTGCACGTACAGCGGGTTGCGTCCGGTGTCGATATGTCGGGGTCGCTGGCCTTCGTCCTTACGGGCATTGATGAAGGCCTGCGCCTGTTTGGGCGGCCACTTGGCTTCGTCCAGACCCAGACCTTTGAGGATGCGGCGGATCATGCGGTACTGGTCATCGGAATCGAGAATCTGGAAAGCCTGCGGCAGGCCGGCCTCCTGCCAGTGCGTACGCAGGAAGCGGTGCGCCAGTCCGTGGAAAGTGCCCACCCACATGCCGGAGAGCGGAACGCCCTGGAGTTTCTCCACGCGCTTGCGCATTTCAGCGGCAGCCTTGTTGGTAAAGGTCACCGCGAAAATGTTGTAGGCAGAGATGTTTTCCACCTGATTCAACCAGGCGATGCGGTGTACCAGCACGCGGGTTTTGCCGCTGCCCGCCCCCGCCAGCACCAGCACGTGACCCGGCGTAACCGTGACCGCTTCGCGTTGCGCAGCGTTCAGCCCGTCGAGAATATGTGACACGTCGGTGCTGTCGCACCGGATAAAGTCTGAAGGCATTACACCGCTATCGACTTCACTCATTAAACTATTTCCCCGTTATTTATGACTAACTCTGTTGCCCGATGGCTGAAAAACTCAGCCTAATCCTGAAAGGCGAAGAGTAAAAAGAAGCCGCCGATGCCGCCCAGTATCCAGGAGAGCACGGGCGCACCCATGAACATGGCGGGCGCGTAACCGTCCAGCCCGAAAACAATGAACGCGCTCAGCAGCAGACTGGCGCCGCCGATGGCGATGACGTTGCGCTGATTGCCGCGCTTGATTTCGGCGCGGATTTTTCTGATCTCCTGCAACTGCGCTTCCTGATCCTGGCCTTCGGCTGAATTTTTCAGCGTCTGGTAAATCAGCATCGGCAGCTCGGGCATTTTTTCCACCATATAGGGCAGATTTTCCTTAAAGCCGCGCAGCATGGCCTTGGTGCCGATCTGCTCATCCATCCAGCGTTCGAGAAAGGGTTTGGCGGTGGTCCAGAGATCGAGATCGGGATACAGCTGCCGACCCAGGCCTTCGATATTGAGCAGGGTTTTCTGCAACAACACCAGCTGCGGCTGCACTTCCATGTTGAAGCGCCGCGCGGTCTGGAACAGTCTCAGCAGCAATTGCCCGAATGAGATCTCTTTGAGTGGGCGTTCGAAAATTGGTTCACATACACTGCGAATGGCCGATTCAAACTCTTCCACGCGGGTGCCTGCGGGTACCCAGCCGGACTCCACGTGCAGGCGCGCCACCTTGTTGTAATCGCGGCG
>JAQICG010000277.1 GCA_027858635.1 Gammaproteobacteria bacterium
AACATGATCACCCCGGCGAGAATAAACAGCGGCAGCGCAATCATGTTGGGCGAGGCGGAGAGGCGGTTCATTTCGATAAACAGCAGGTCGGGGCTCAGCTCCAGCGCCAGACTGGCGACGAGCGCGCCGGCAGCCAGCACCGAAAACAGCGGCGCGCCGAGCAGGGCGATAACAATCAGCAGAATAACGACAGCGGCAATCATGGCGCCTTGGGTGCGGCGTCGGCAGCTTTGAAACAGAGTATGAAAAAGTGCAGGCTGAGCAGGGTGAAACCGAGCGGGTAGATGAGGGTGAAGGGCAGAGTCCAGCGTTCGTTGGCGGGCGCGTATTGCCATTCATCCAGACAGAACTGAATCGCCGGGTAACATAATAGAGCGCAGACCAGCGCGGCAAAAATCAGCAGGAAGCGGCGCAGCTGCGCCAGCCGGTGTGCGGACAGCAGCGGGGTGAGGGCATCGATTTTGATGTGGCGCAGTTGCGACGTCGCCAGCACCGCCCCCATGATGCCGCAGACCAGCAGCAGATACCGGTTGATGATCTCAATTTCGGGGTAGCCGAAATCGAGGGTGTTGCGGATGACGATCTGAAACAGCGACAGTGCCAGCATCAGAAACAGGCTGCCCGCCGCCAGCCAGCTTTCGAGGGTGATCAGTCTTTTTTCCAGAGTGTGCAGCAACAGCGAATCCGCGGTTATTTTTTTAACGATTGCCGGGCGCGATACTTATCCAGCAGGTCACGTGCCTTGTCGGAAAAAGCGGCCGGGATGTAGCCGGTCTCCTGCAGGTGTTTTGCCGCCTGATCGCGGATGTGGATAAATTCGGCCATCTCCTGATCATTCCAGTCCCATAAAAAACGGATGCCGGTGCGTTCGAGCAGGTTGCGGCTGCGCTCATTTTCAAAGCGTGCATTCTTGCGGATTTTGTCGCTCATGATCTTGCCGGTGGTTTTCAGCATCTGCTGCAAATCCTCGGGCAGGGCATCAAAAAATTCGTTGCTGATCACCAGCCCGCCGATGGCGTTGGTGACCGCGATGTTGCTGCCGTATTTGAGCTGGGTATGCCACTGCAAACCGATGGCGCCGAAGGTGGAGATGTAGACCGTGTCGATGCTGCCGTGTCTGGCGGAGAGCTGTGAATAGACATCGATGATGGAGAGCGGCACCGGGGCGATGTCGGCGGCGGCAAAAAAAGCTTCGCCCAGCGGGTCACCCTGCCACAGCCAGATGCGGCTTTTGCGCATGTCGTCGAGAGACTCGATTTTGTGCTGCGAGAAAAAATGGAAGAAGCCCACTTCCGGCCAGCCCAGCAGCTCGAAGCCGTTCTGCTTGAAACCGGTTTCAATCTCCGGCATGAGCTGGTCGCGCACATAATCGGATTCATTAGTGTTCTTGAACAGAAACGGCATTTCCAGCACCCGCGCCGGGGAATAGATCCGGCCGATGCCGTAACCGGTGAAGAGCCCGCCCTGCAACTGCCCCTTGCGGATTTTTCGCAGCACATCCGGCTCGTCGCCCATGACGCCACCGGCATACATTTTAACTTTCAGCCGTCCCTGACTTTTGCTTTCGATCTCCTGCACCCAGTTGTCCAGAATTTTTGACCAGGCGGTGCCGGAGGGCAGCAGGGTGGCGAATTTCAGGGTGTGGGTTTGTTCGGCAAAAACCGCTGCTGAAGATAAAACCGCGAACAGTAAAACAAAAATTCTCAGAACCATTGGTCTTCCTCTTTGAGCAGCATCTGTGCTTTGCGCTTGGCGATCTGGTTGAGCAGGGCCAGATCGGGATACAGGTCGTCCGGAGTGGCGATGATTTTTGTCAGGCGGTTGTGAAAATCTTCCTGATCCATTTTCTGGCGGGAGAGGTACTGCGCCTGCAACAGGTCGGGCATCAGTAAGCTGCCGTCGGTAATTTCGCGGGCGCGGTCGAAATGGGCTTCGGCTTTTTCGAAATCACCGCCGAACATGGGCGAGCGCCCGCCGTAGAACACACCAAAATAGAGGTGCGCGCCGCCATAATAGAAGGTGTCATCCAGTTCCAGTACGCGCTGCATGAGGGCGGTGGGTTTGGGTAATTCAATCAGGCTTTCAGCCTTGTCGCGGTTCTGATCGATCCATTTCGCCCAGTTGCTGGCGGTCCAGAACAGCGCGTCGACATCGTCGCTATCGGTTCTGTTCAGCATTGCTTCCATCTCATCCATGGAGCTGTTGCGAATG
>JAQICG010000030.1 GCA_027858635.1 Gammaproteobacteria bacterium
CCAGTGCAGCCTGTTTAACGTCTGAACCGCAGGCACTCAGCATGACTGACAACGCCACACCACTCGCGACAAATAGACTATTTCGTAATTTCATTTTTCCTCTCCATGCCTGATTAGCAATAATAATTTTGTTGGATAAAGATAGCCGAGATAACACTGGCTTGCAATTATTATATTGAAATTTATATGGGAATTAACGAGGGCTTTTCAGCAGCTGCCGTCGCTGCAAAACTTAACGCCGAAGCCCGTCTCTGGCACAGGCGGGTACGTTGCTTCATTGCCTGAGCCGCGTTACCGGCTCCGAGCGAGAAGGAGCGGCCTTAGCGCCACTCCCGCACCCGTGCTATTTTTTAGCGCCCGCTTCCTTCTTGATCAGATAATCGACGATTCTAAGCATGTTCTCGTAACTGCCCGCACTTGATCCCGAGACCAGATATTTGCCATTGACGCCGATCGCGGGTACACCTTTGATGCCATAACCCTGCACTTTCTGAATAGCCTTGCGCAGCTGCCCATCTATAGAGAAGGAGTCATAGGCGGCCTTGAAATCATCCTTGTCCACGCCACGGGAAACCAGGAACTGCGTCATCGCGGCTTCGCTGTAGAGATCATTTTTATCTTTGTGGATGGCGTCAAAAATAGCGCTGTGATATTTCTCACCCAGCCCCATCGCCTGCAATGCGTAATAGCTGCGGGCATGGACCTTCCATTCCGGCCGGAATACCGCCGGCACCCGAATAAATTCAACATGCGCAGGCGCAGTTTTTTTCCATGCCTCCAATATCGGCTCAAACTGATAACAGTGCGGACAGCCATACCAGAAGAATTCCAGCACCTCGACCTTGTCGGTCGATTGTGTCGGCTGTTCAGCGACGCGCAAATAATCCACGCCCTCTTTGTAAGTTTCTGCTCTTGCTATACCCATGGCCAGAAACAGCAGTAATCCGATATAAGATAATTTTTTAAACATGTAACACCACTCCATACTCGTCAATTTATAGTCATTACTCTTAGCTGAATCCGTGGCTTAACCACGGATTCAGGTCCTATTTATTTTTCAGGGCACCCGGCGATCATTGCGGATAGCCACATTGCCGCTCGCAGCCACGTCATCGACCACCACTTCACCGATGTAGTCGCCGCTCTCTGCAATGGCTCCGCCCGACCTGCTAACTCGCGCCGAGACAACCACCTGATTGAAGGCGCTCAAATTCATGCCTTCCACCATTCCCATGCTCTCATCCAGCACGATGCTTGCAGGCAGATCCGACAGTCGCAGGCGTTGCGCCGCCAGCGGCATCTTCGGTCCCTGTTGAGCTTTAGCATAAACAAATACGACCGCGTCAGCGGCAAAATTCTTCCGCGCCTCTTCGCTCACCTCCACACTCACCTGCAGGCTTATGGAATTTTCGGCGGGCACTGACTGCCGTGCCGGCAACAACTCATCCATGCTGGGCACAGTTTCACCGGCAGCGATTAGCTGCTCGCGGGCCTTCTCTATATATAACCTGATAGAGCGATCAACTTCAGGATCCTCAACAGCGTCTTCTGACAGCAGCATCAGGTATTCGATGCTCTGGCGATAGTTTCCAAACTGATATTCGGCGACACCGGCAAACCACAGGGCATTGCCATTATAGGGCTCTATTTCCAGAGCCTTAAGAATAAGCGCATGCGACTCCTCGTTAAACTTCTCACCGTTGGCCAGCGCGATGGCCTCGGCATGCTCCAGCATCACCTGCGGATTCTGCTCGATGCTGCTCGCGGTTGAAAATGCATTGACCGCTTCGCCATAACGCCCCGTGTGTTTATAGGCCCGCCCCAGCATTACCCAGTCCTGTAATTCGCCGGGATTGACCTCTAGATACTGCTCCAGCTCCAGCACCATTTCTTCCACTGAAGGCAATGCTTTATTCTCCGCCGCTGTTTCCGGCGCGGTACTGGCGTTCATGCCCAGCTGGCCATACACCAGCAGGCTTAGCACCGGTAATAACACCGCAATGACCAGCGCCACAACCGGGCGCTTTTTGGGGGCCGGTGTATAATGTTCTGCGGCAGAGGCCTTGCTCTCAATCGGCGTGTCTCCGAGCAATTCCCGATCCAGTTCCTGGCAGGCCAGCTTATAGGCCTCCTGATCGATGCGGCCTTCCTGCAAATCGATGTCCAGCTCTTTAATTTTTTCCTCATGCAGCTGAATGTTGCTGGTTTTATAGGCCAGCGAACGACTTTTGCGAACCCGGAGCAGGGGGAAGATCACCATCACTACGGCGATCAGCAGCAATACCACCAATCCGCCCCAAAATGAAATATTCATGAGCGCTTACCTCTCTTCATGTTTTTTTCTCCGCTTGTCTCCCGCTCAGAAACATTCAGTTCGGACTGCAATTCTCTTAACCGTTCGCTCTCTTCGTCCGACAGTTCAGCCGGCGAGGCTGATGAATTCTGCCGGGCGATAAAACCCCGGGCATAAAACAGTCCAATCAGAAATATCACCACCGGCCCAATCCACAATAGCCAGGTCAGGGGCTTAAAGGGCGGATCGTACAAAACATAATCACCGTAGCGATCGACCATGAAAGCTTTAATCTCCGCTTCATTTTTTCCCGCCAGCAGCAGCTTATGAATTTCGGCGCGCAAGTCATTGGCCAGATCGGCATTCGATTCCGCAATTGACTGATTCTGACAAACCAGACAACGCAGCTCTTCACTCAGTTTCTGAAAAGTTTTTTCCTGCTCATCAGATTCGAATTTATAGGTATCCATCGGCGCGGCCGATGCGCTCAGCTGAAATAGCAAAAATACTGCTGCGAATAAAATTCTCATAACTTGCCGTCCGTTATTTTGCTGATCGCTGCCATCAGCCCATCATAATTTTTCGGATCGGACACCGGCCCGATCACCTTGTGTCGAATAATGCCCTGCGCATCCACCACAAATGTTTCCGGCGCACCGTACACGCCCCAGTCGATCGCCGCCCGGCCGCTTTCATCGGCAAACACCACCTCATAGGGGTTGCCCAACTGAGCCAGCCAGGCCTGGGCATCCTGCTTTTTGTCCTTGTAATTCAGACCCACTATGCGCAGGCCGGAACGGGCCAGCTTCTTAACCACTTCATGCTCCTGTCGGCAGGCATAACACCAGCTCGCCCAGACATTCACCAGGGTCAGCTGGCCCTTCAAATCCTCATTGCTGAACACACCTTCGCCGTTGAGCAGCGGCAGCTCAAACACGGGTGCCGGTTTGCCAATCAGGGGCGAGGGCACCAGCCGGGGATTCAGGGTCAGGCCCACCCCCAGCATAACCACCAGCAGGGCGAAAATAATCAGCGGCATAAAGCGCCGCAATATCGATTTATCAGTCTGTTTTTTTTCTGTCATCAAAGTCTGCCTACGCTGTCTCGCTTCCAGGTAATCGCTTCTGGCGATAACGTCGATCACTGACGGCCAGCAGGCCGCCGAATGTCATAAACAGACATCCCATCCAGCTCCAGGCGATCATCGATTTGTAATACAGACGCAGGCTCCAGGCATCCTCACCAACCGGCTCACCCATGGCTACATACAAATCGCGTGACAGCCGGGTATCCACCGAAGATTCGGTCATGGGCATAGGACTGCTCCCGGTGGTATAGAGGCGCTTCTGCGGGCGCAGATCGGCAATTTTATTATCACCGTCATATACCTCCAGATGGCCTTCATCACCCGTGTAGTTCGGACCCACCATTTTATTTACCCCGATGAGTTTGAAATCATAACCGGACAACTCATAGGTTGAACCATACTCCAGCCTGACATCCTTTTCCTCGCTGTAGGTCATCACCATGGTGACCCCGGCGACGAACATGGCCATGCCCAGATGCGCCATAATCATGCCGGTAAATGACAGCGGCAGGCGCGCACCGCTTTTTAATCGCTTATACAGAATCTGCAGGGTGCTAATCGCAATCCACAGCGCACCGGCCAGCCCCAGACCGGCCGGGATATTCAGTACGCCATCAATCACAAACGGCAGGATGATGCCCACTGAAAGTGAAATTGCAAAAATGAGGGAGAGCTCTTTCTTTAACCGCTGTGCGTTGTCCTTTTTCCAGCGCATCACCGGACCAATACCCATCATCAATATCAGCGGTATCGCGACGAGGGTAAACATGGTGTCGAAATAGGGTCGCCCGACCGAGATCTTGCCGATGCCCAGCGCGTCCACCAGCAATGGATACATGGTGCCGACAAAGACTGCAGCCGCTGCGGTCAGCAAAATAACATTGTTCAACAGCAGCGCGGTCTCCCTTGAAAGCCAGCTAAAGCGACCGGTGGAGGTCACCGTACCCGAACGCCAGGCGTACAGTGCCAGCGAACCGCCCACGGCCACGCAGAGGAAAATAAGGATGAACACGCCGCGCGCGGGGTCGGTGGCGAAGGCATGCACCGACACCAGCACACCCGAACGCACAATGAAGGCGCCCAGCAGACTCATGGAGAAAGCGAGTATCGCCAGCAGCACCGTCCAGCTCTTGAACACCCCGCGTTTTTCGGTGCTGGCCAGAGAGTGAATTAGTGCAGTGCCCACCAGCCAGGGCATGAAGGAGGCGTTTTCAACCGGATCCCAGAACCACCATCCGCCCCAGCCCAGCTCGTTATAAGCCCACCAGCTGCCGAGTGCGATGCCGAAGGTCAGAAAGCTCCAGGCGACGGTAGTCCAGGGTCGCGACCAGCGCGCCCAGGTGGCGTCCAGTTTGCCACCCAGCAGGGCGGCAACCGCAAAGGCGAAGGCCACCGAAAAGCCGACATAACCCATGTACAGCATGGGCGGGTGTATCGCCAGACCGGGGTCCTGCAGCAGCGGGTTCAGGGCATTACCGTCCGCCGGTACCGGGAAAATTCGTTCAAAGGGGTTGGAGGTCCACAGCAGGAAGGCGAAGAAGCCCGCGCTGATCATGCCCATCACCGACAGCACCCGCGCCAGCAGCACCTCCGGCAGACCTCGACTGAACAGTGCAACGGCGGCGGTCCACAGCGCGAGAATCAGCGTCCACAGCAGCATCGAGCCTTCGTGTGAGCCCCAGACGCCGGAAATCCGGTACATCAGCGGCTGCACCAGATTGGAGTGCTGGGAGACATACAGCACCGAGAAGTCGTGAACCACAAACGCGTAGGTCAGCGCTGCATAGGAGAGACTGACGAATGCCAGCTGCGCCCAGGCCGCCGGTCTGGCCATCGCCATCAGGGTGGCATCGTTGCGCGCCGCGCCGATTAACGGCACCGCGCTCAGGACCAGTGAAATACTGAAGGCAATAATCAGGGCGAATAAACCAAGTTCAGGAATCATTGCTGCTCCGCCGCTTTTAGCGCATCAGCCACTTCGGGTGGCATATAGTTTTCATCGTGTTTGGCCAGCACTTCATCGGCCACAAAAATGTTCTGCCCGTTAAAGGCGCCCATGGCGACGATGCCCTGCCCTTCGCGGAACAGATCCGGCAGGATGCCGCGGTATTCCACACTCATGCTTTCCGCATTGTCGGTGATATCAAACTTCACCAGCAGGCTGTCCGTGGCGCGTTCCACGCTGCCGGCGACCACCAGACCGCCGACCCGGAACTTACGCTCGCTCGGGGCTTCGCCATTTTTCACCATGGTGGGGCTGTAAAAATACAGCAGGTTCTCTTCAAATGCGGTTAGCGCCAGTACGCTTGCCAGCGCCATGCCCAGCAGCACCATCACCACCAGCAATTTTCTTTTACTGCGTTTGTTCATACTCATTATTTCTAACCCGTCTAACTGTTGTTGGCTTGACTGGCGTGGCGGTCGCGAGCGATGGCCCGTTTTACCCGCTTCACTACCCGCTTACGTTCTATCAGTGGCGATACAATATTGACCAGAACGATCCCTAGCGCCAGCCCGTACGACGACCAGACAAATACGGCATATCCGCCCATGTGAAAAAACTCTGACCAGCTAAATTCCGAACCATTCATAATTTTTTTACCAAGTCTCGTACCCACTGGCGATTACGTTCCCGATACAGCACCTCATTTCTGGCGCGCATCAGCACAATCGCCGCATAAAAAAGTTTGGCGGCCAGCGCCATCACCAATAAAGGAATCAGCATATCAATGTGCATGGACGGCTTGTCAAACTTGGCCACCGTGGCACCCTGATGCAACGTGTTCCACCACTCCACCGAATAATGAATAATCGGGATATTGACCACGCCGACGATCACCAGCAGGCCGCTGGCCTTGTCGGCGGTGCGCTGATCCTCGATCGAAGACTGCAAAGCCATATAGCCGAAATATAAAAACAGCAGAATTAACTCAGAGGTCAGGCGCGCATCCCAGACCCAGTAGGCACCCCACATCGGCTTGCCCCAGAGCGAGCCGGTGACCAGCGCCAGGAAGGTGAACCAGGCCCCGATGGGTGCACTGGCGGCGGCGATCATATCCGCCAGCTTAATCTGCCAGATCAGGCCGATGGCGGCGGAGATAGCCATGACGATATAGATGAACATGGACATCCATGCTGCGGGCACATGGATGAAAATGATGCGATAACTTTCGCCCTGCTGATAATCGGTCGGTGCCACGAACAGCCCCATGTACAGGCCGTAGATGCCCAGCAGGAAGGCGGGGACAGCAAACCAGGGAATCAGTTTTCCGGAAATCGCATAAAAGTGCTTGGGTGACGAGAACCGCTGTATCCACGCCCATATTTTTTTAATCATAAATCCAAACACCTTTTAAATTCATATTATTAACCCAACGCAACCGCTATCTCGAGGCGGTGATGCGTAGCGCCACGGCGGTGGCCAGCGGTGCCAGCGATAGCGCCAGTGCCAGTACCGCCCCCAAAAACAGTAACTGGCCGCGCACACTCAGGCCGTCACTGGCCACGTCAACTGCATTTGCCCCAAAAATAAGTACAGGAATATACAACGGCAGAACAATTAATGACAACAAAACACCGCCGCGGTTCACTGCCACCGTCAGCGAAACGCCGATGGCCCCCACCAGACTTAACACCGGCGTACCCAGCAGCAGACTCAGCATCAGCACACCGATGGCCTCATCGGGCACGTACAAAAACATGCCCAGCAGCGGCGCGACCAGAACCAGCGGCAGCCCGGTCAGCAGCCAGTGCGCGCAGACTTTCGCCAGCACCAATATCACCAGCGGATTCGGGCTCAGCATCAGCTGATCCAGCGAGCCATCCTCGTAGTCCTGCTTGAACAGCCGATCCAGTGATAACAGCACCGACAGCAGCGCCGACACCCAGATTACGCCCGGCGCCATCACCTGCAGCAGCTCGGCGCTCGGCGCCACCGCCAGCGGGAACAGGCTCACCACCAGCACAAAGAAGATCAGCGGATTGGCCAGTTCGTGGCGCGAGCGGAAGGCCAGACGCAGATCTCTCGCCAGCAGATGGCTAAAGGCTTTTAACATGGTTGATTGCCCGCCCTGCCCAGCGTCACCGTGCTCATTGCACAGGGCAGCTGCATGCCATGATGGGTGGTGAATATGGCGCTGCCTCCGGCAAGGCGATGCTCCAGCAGCATAGTCTCCACCAGCGCCACGCCCTCGACGTCGAGCGCGGTTAGCGGCTCATCGAGTATCCACAGCCGCGCTTTGGCCAGCAGCAGGAAGGCCAGCAGAATACGGCGGCGCTGCCCTGATGACAACGCCTTGCTGGTGACATCATCAAAGCCGGCCAGACCCACCAGCGCCAGAACCTGCTCAATCTCGTCCAGCGGTGCCAACTGTGAGCGGGTATCGAGCAGGGCGCGGATATTTTCCAACGTAGTCAAATCGCCCTTGATACAGGGCAGATGGCCGATATAGATCATATTGGCGTAGTAGTCTTCGCGCACCACGCTGACCTCTTCGCCGCGCCACAGCACCTGACCGGCATCGGCGAGGCGCAGGCCGCACAGAATGCGCAACAGACTGGTCTTGCCGCTGCCGTTGGCGCCCTCGATCTGCAATATTTCGCCCTCGGTCAGGGTAAACGAGAGGTCGCTGAAGAGCAGACGATCATCACGCACGCATTCCAGTTGGCGCGTCTCTAATAGCGGTATCGTGTGTGCGGAATCGGCTTCAACCATCATCAATCTTCAGTTCAAAATTTCGTCGTAGTGTATCCGCTGCACGCTGTCACGCCTAATGCAGCTTAAAATCATTCAGACAAAAAAAAGGACGGCCACGCCATCCTCTTTTTCAGCCCGCTAATTCTAAACCGGAATCGATTATTTCAGGCTGGCGATATAGTGCGCAACAGCTTCCAGCTCGGCTTCGGACATCGCCGCCACCGCATTGCGCATCACTGCATTGTCGTCATTGCTTCTCACGCCGGTTTTAAAAGCGTGCAGCTGCTTGGTGGTGTACTCGACAAACTGACCGCCCAGCTGAGGATAGAGAGATGCTGAAACGCCCTTGCCCTTAGGGCCATGACAGCCCTGACAGGCCGGTACGCCCGTTTTCAGGTTGCCGCCTTTATAGACTTGACGTCCCAGCTCCAGCTTGCTTTCATCTACCGGCACAGTGCTGTTCAGCGTCTGCGCGGCATAAAAAGCGCCCACATCCAGCGCATCCTGCTCGGTGGCCAGCATCATCGCCATACCCACCATGGTCTCGTCGGTGCGCGCGGTGGCAGCCTTGAAATCGGCGATCTGCTTGGCGATGTACTGCTCGCCCTGACCCGCTAGATTGGGGAAGGTTGGCACCATGCTGTTGCCGTCTACCCCGTGACAACCGGCACAGGCCGCGGCTTTTCCTTCGCCGGCGGCGGCATCACCCGCTGCGTGAACTGCGCCGATCAGCGAGCATAATAAAACCATACTTGATACGATTACTCTTTTCATTACTTCTAAACTCCGGGTCTGGTAGCCCGCCAATGGGCATAATGTGGCGGAATTCTACACCAACCTGAAAATTTCATAAAGGCGGAGAGGCAAAACACTTGCCTGGAGCCGTGGTTTAAACGTGGATGCATGGTGCAAGATATTGGTTTCACAGGGGTTTCAAAAAATCTTAGCTTCACCCATAGGTTAAGCGGGCATTTTTTGATCCGCTGTGGAGCCAAGAGCTTATGCCAGGCGCCGCAGTTAAGCCACGGATTCAGGTCTTATATTATCTTGTCATTATTTTATATACACGCATAATGCACCCCTATGAACAATCAATCCATTAACCACTATTATCGACAAGCCCGCTTTCTGATTAGCGCCGCCTCGCCCTCGCAATTTCCCGCCGACGAAAGCCTCGAAGTCGCCTTCGCGGGCCGCTCCAACGCCGGCAAATCAAGCGCGATCAACACCTTATGCGACAACAAGGGGCTCGCTAAAATCAGCAAAACCCCCGGCCGCACCCGTCTGGTCAACTATTTTTCTCTAGATGATAAACGCCGTCTGGTCGATTTGCCCGGTTACGGTTTCGCCAAAGTGCCGCTGGCCGTGAAGGATGAGTGGCAGCGCCTGATGGGACAATACCTGGAACAGAAAACCCTGCGCGGCCTGGTCATTATTATGGACATCCGCCACCCGCTGAAAGAGTTCGACCTGCAAATGCTGGACTGGTGCCGGCATTACGGCCTGCCCGCCCACGTCCTGCTCACCAAGGCCGACAAGTTAAATCGGGGTGGCCAGCAGAACACCCTGCTCAAGAGTCGAAAGATTCTGAAAGCAGAGGGTTATGACGCCAGCATGCAGACCTTCTCCTCGCTGAAAAAGGCCGGTCTGGACGAACTGGTTCACAAGCTGAACGACTGGCTGGAGCTGGAATAGCCTGTAGGTGCAAAAAACGATTTACAACAGTTTTTCACAAAAGCCCCGCAGTAGTGAAGCATATGAACATGCTGAATAATTCATTTACATCTACTTAGGCTACACAGAAGCATGGGGAGCGGCCGCAAAATCTCAATATGGCAGCTGGCGCACAAAAGCAATGCACTTCTAATTAAAAACAAATCCTAAAAGAAGTCAAAACACTCTCGACAGATGGTCGAAATACCGGCCTGAACTGCCATACTTCAGCTAGGGGAATGGGTGCTGCCAGCGGGCCTTTATCAGGTGGCAGCAAAAGCTTTTAACTGAACGCTCTCTTATATCCTTATATCTAGCGGCGAGCATCCTTGCTTCTACAAATATTCCTTTACAGCCTGTGACGTACCGGATGATGCTTACGATAGTGCCGCTTCTTTTTCTGCTTATCCTTCCGCTTCCACCACACCCACAGACCACTGAAGGCCAGCCAGAGCAGGGCGACGGCGGCGGCGTCCATGACATAGATACCGTAAGCGCCGAACAATCTGCCGCTGTGCAAATCGAGGATGACCCGCTCCATACTCAGCCCTTCTCCGCGATAGGCCTGGCGCAAGGCGTCGCGCTCCGTTTCACTGAGGCTCACCGGCTTGGACCAGGTGACGCCTTCGTCGCCGGTCTTTGTCCAGTCGATGATGTTTTCGTCAGCCCGGTGATACCCGGCTTCAGTGGCAAGCACCGCCTGCCCGTGGCGGCGGCCGATCCGGCTAATCCGGTCAAAGCGGGTGGCCAGGCGCTCCACCAGTTCGCCCTGCTCTGAAAGCAGCAGCAACTCGTTCTCAAAGGCGGCCACGATCAGCGGTTCGACTGTGACCACGCCGCGCAGCTGTTGCTCACTGCTGCTGATGAGGCGGCCATCAAAATATATCGACTGCTGCCACTGGCTGAGGCTGAGGCCTTTAACCCGATACGTTTGCGGCTCGCCCTCGGGTTCGAGTCCGTACCAGTCGAGCACCACTGAGGACTGCACATAACGCTCATCCATCCCGATCTGTTCGGTGTGATTGAGCATGATGCCGGTCACGGCGAGCACGACCACCAGCACCAGCGCGAGCAGGCCGACGCGCCGATGCCAGTGAAAAGCGATGTAGCGTTTGGGCTTGCGCCGCGTCATTGCGCGGTGACCTGCTGGTGCAGGTGCAGCGCCAGACGGGCCACTTTGGTGAGCGCATTCACCGACAGCGTAGCGCCGGAAATGTTATCGATGTGCCGGTCCAGTTGCCGGTTCTCGCGCAGGCTGGCATCATCAAATTGTTTGGTGAAAAACCGATGCCGCACTTCCCAGCCCCGGCTTTCCCGGAAAACCAGCACGCGCACCGCTTCGATACGGTTGCGATTGATCACCACCCCGGTGGTAATGGGTTTGTCCTTGCCGATTTCATCGAGAATCCAGGCGCTGCGTTCGCCGTTGATCCAGTAGCGAATGCGTAGACCCTGATAGGGATGGCCGAGAATGTCCGCCATGCTCTGCTTAAGCTCGGCATCCGGCCAGAAAACTTTCTCCTCGGGCGCGGCGCCGTTAAAAGCCGCCTCGATGAAGGCTTCCTGCTCCTGATAGACGCCGCCGGCGTTGACGCTGCCGAAATAAAGCAACGCCAACAGCGGCAGCAGGCTTCGAATAAATCTGTTCATGATCTGTAATATTTTCATTTAGGAGTCTGTCGGGTTTAGGGGGATTGAAGCGAGGGAGTGGGAGAGTGAGCACAAAGTTTCCCGATTTTGAGGCGCATAGTTATTCTACGCAACGAAAAATCGGGGACATTTGGGCCGCTCTCCCGCTTCCGCAGCCGATTCATCCTGAATCTGACCGCCTCCTAAATACCTGAAAAGCGGGACGCAGTGCGTCCCGCCTCGATTTCATCGCCCTGTTGCTTTAGCCTAAAACTGATAACCAAGGCCAATGTTGACGCCATCCCCATCTCCGGCATTGGCATCCTGCGACTGATAATCGAC
>JAQICG010000208.1 GCA_027858635.1 Gammaproteobacteria bacterium
CTACTGCTTCACCCGATACCCGGTCTTAAACATCCACCCTACTATCCGAATACATATCACCAGAAAACCCAGAATCACCGCCAGACTCACACCCACGCTGACATCTGATACTTCAAAAAAACTCCAGCGGAATCCGCTGATGAGATAAACCACCGGGTTGAACAGGGTCACCGTCTGCCAGAACGGTGGCAGCATGCTCACCGAGTAGAAACTGCCGCCGAGAAATACCAGCGGGGTGATCACCAGCAGCGGGATGATCTTTAGTTTTTCAAAGTCATTCGCCCATAGGCCGATGATGAAGCCGAACAGGCTGAATGAGATGCAGGTGAGGATTAAAAAAGTCACCATCCAGAATGGATGTGCAATTTCTAAATCGACAAAGAAACTGGCGGTGAGCAGGATGATGACGCCGATAATCAGCGATTTGGTGGCGGCGGCGCCGACATAGCCGATGAGTATTTCATAATGAGAGATGGGTGCGGAATGGATCTCGTAAATGGTGCCGGTGAATTTCGGGAAGAAGATGCCGAACGAGGCGTTGGCGATGCTCTGGGTGAGGAGTGACAACATGGTCAGGCCCGGCACGATGAACAGGCCATAAGAAACGCCGTCGATGCTCTGGATGCGGGAGCCGATGGCCGAACCAAAGACGATAAAGTACAGGCAGGTGGAGATTACCGGTGAGGCCATGCTCTGGAACAGGGTCTCCCAGGCGCGCAGCATTTCCTGGTGGAAGATGACTCTGATCGCCTGATAATTCAAGACTGCGCTCCGGTCAGGTCGACGGGTTTTTTAGCCTCCGGCTGGTGGCCGTATTTGACCAGGTCGACAAAAATATCTTCCAGCGAACTCTGCTTGATCTGCATATCTTTGAGCAGCAGGCCGGCGCTTTGAATGGCGCTCAGCATGTCGGTAATGCCGGTGCTGTCACTCATGGTGTCGTAGGTATAGGTGAGCTGGTTGCCGTCGTCGGACAGTTTCAGGTCATAACCGGACAGTGTCGACGGTAGCTGTGTGGCGGCCTGCTTTAACTCGACGATGAGCTGTTTTTTGCCCAGATTGCGCATCAGCTCCTGCTTGTCTTCAACCAGTAATAATTCACCCTTATTGATGACGCCGATGCGGTCGGCAATTTCTTCGGCTTCTTCAATGTAGTGCGTGGTGAGGATGATGGTGACGCCCGAGGCGCGCAGCCGCCGCACGATATTCCACATGTCCTTGCGCAGTTCGACATCGACACCCGCAGTCGGCTCATCGAGGAATAGTATTTTAGGCTCATGGGACAGGGCTTTGGCAATCAGTACCCGGCGTTTCATGCCACCGGATAAGGCCCTGAGCTCGCTGTCTTTTTTGTCGAACAGGGAAAGGTCTTTGAGCAGCTGTTCGAGATAGGCGTTGTTTTTCTTTTTGCCAAACAGGCCGCGGCTGAAGCGCACGGTATTCCACACGGTGTCAAACTGGCCGAGAGTGAGTTCCTGTGGCACCAGGCCGATCATGGCGCGGGTTTGACGGTAGTCAGTGACGTTGTCAAAACCGCTCACGCAGACCGTGCCTGTGTTGGGTGTGACGATGCCGCAGATGATCGAGATCAAGGTTGTTTTGCCGGCGCCATTGGGCCCGAGCAGGGCCAGGATTTCGCCATCGGCAATATCCAGATTAACGTGCTTCAATGCCTGAAAACCGGACTGATAAATTTTGGAGAGATTTTTGATGGAGACGATTGGTGACATCGTGGTTATTTTACGTTGTTTTGTGTCCGGCGTATTCTGAAATCACAGATGGGGCCGAGTCAATGTTATCGCGGCTGTTCAATTCCGCTCCCAGCAAATTTAGTCTCGTTAGTCTTTTTGGGCTGTTGCAAAAAGAGTGACACGCCCGTGAGTGCGCGAACCCACTACCCATAAAATATCAGATTATTGATCCTGAAAGATAAAGCCAGGATCTCTCACATACGTTCGATATGCAAGTTCGTCGCCCGCAATAACCATTACACATTGCGCTTACCTTCCTGCGCGGGAATAACTGATTTAAAG
>JAQICG010000075.1 GCA_027858635.1 Gammaproteobacteria bacterium
CCTTCTTCACCATGGCATTGCGCGCAGTGCTGTGCAAACAGCACCTTGCCATGTTGTTTGTCACCTTTCACCGGGGTTGGATCATATTCGACGGCGGGCGCGTCGGTCCAGCTACGCATATGAACGGTTATCATTTTAACCTGCGCATCACTCAGGCTGGCGAAGGCGGGCATGATCCGACCCGGTCGACCGTGGCGCATGGTTTTTTTCAGGTATTCATCGGAGACGCTATTGATAAACGAGGGCAACGATAAGGGCACGCCCACGCCGCCTTGGCCTCGTGTACCGTGACACGCGGAACAGTGTTTGCTGAAAAGTGACTTGCCGTCCGGTGCGGCCACTGCCACACCGGACATTATCAGGAGAAAAACAAGAGTAGTGATTTTAGTCATTAGTACCTCCGCGCATATTAGCCAATGCTAATATTTTTTAACCGTGAGTGCCTTGATTGAAATCAAACATCAGTGCCTGGCAGGCTGCTTAACCCGGCGGCCAGTTCATTACGCGACCACCCAGAACATGAAGATGAACATGAAAAACCGTCTGTCCGGCACCTTCGTTGCAGTTCAAAATTAGACGATAACCGTCTTCTGCAATACCGTCCTGCGCCGCTACCGCTTTCCCCGCCAGCAACATTTCACCCACGACATTTTTGTCCTCGGCAGTCAGATCATTCACCGTTGAAATATGCTTGCGTGGAATCACCAGCACATGCGTTGGAGCCTGCGGATTCTGATCTCTAAAGGCGATAACATCATCATTTTCATAAATGATGTCACTGGGAATATCACCCTTAACCAATCTACAGAATAAACATTCGCTCATGATCCACCTCCAAATAGTTATTCAAATTTGCTTTTGGAATCCCTGCCCAATAAAGCCAACACAGTTATCGCTGTTATCGCTGTATTTTTTGACGACCTGAAAAAGCGTGCGCCAGCGTGCCCGCATCAATATACTCCAGTTCACCGCCCAATGGCACACCGTGCGCGATGCGCGTTGCCTCAACGCCATGATCAGCGGCCATCTCAGAGATGTAATGCGCCGTAGTCTCGCCTTCGACCGTGGGGTTGGTCGCCAGAATTAATTCCTGAACTTCGTCAGTAACCAGTCGCCGCTCCAGCAGATCCAGCCCCAGCTCCAATGGCCCAATTCCATCCAGTGGCGACAGATGCCCCATCAGCACAAAATATTTACCCCGAAATTCGGATAGCTGTTCGATTACCATGACATCGACCGGTGATTCCACCACACACAACTTGGTGCCATCTCTCGAGCTATTGCTGCAGATGTCACATAAATCGGTTTCACTCAGGGTGCGACAGGACTGACAATGACCGATGTTGGCGACTGCGTCATCGATGGCGCGGGCGAGATGCGTCGCCCCGTCACGGTCACGCTCCAGCAAATGAAAAGCCATGCGCTGGGCTGACTTGGGGCCGACACCGGGCAGGCATTTGAGCGCATCAATGAGCTGCAGCAATAAAGGCGACATAACTAAACGCTAAAATCAGCAATTAAAATGGCAGTTTCATGCCATCGGGGAGGTTCATCCCCGCGGTCACGCTCGACATTCTTTCTGCTGATTGCTGCTCGATTTTTCTCACCGCATCGTTCACCGCTGCAGCCAGCAAATCTTCCAGCATCTCTTTATCGTCAGACATCAGACTGTCGTCGATCTCGACTTTGCGCAGTTCATGGCGACCATTCATCACCACTTTGACCATGCCGCCACCAGCCTGTCCTTCCGCCTCCATGTTGGCCACCTCTTCCTGCGCTTTCTGCATTTCTTCCTGCATTTTCTGCGCCTGACGCATCATGTTTCCCATTCCACCTTTCATTGAGCTACCTCTTTCAATTCGATTTAATCTTAAATATATAACTGCATTAAATGCTGATCTTTAACCGGTCTTTTCAGCTGACCGGCTTCACCGAACCTGGCACAATCTCGGCATTAAAATTTTCTTTCAGCGCCTGAACAAAACCGTCTTCTTCGACCGAGCTTTCCGCCCGGCGTTGTCGCTCGTTAGTTTCGCGCGCCTGTGATTGCGCCGGGGTTTCAATCCGGCCATCTACGGGCTCGGCGACGGCTGTCGCCGCTTTGGCAACGACTATTTCCAGCCGTAAATCCCGGTCAAAATATTCGCACAGAGCTTGTTGCAGTCGCTTTTCGGATTTGACATTACACAGCTGCTTATGGCCTTCACCGACAGAGAGCTGGATTATCTGATCCGTGATTTCACAAAGCACACAGTTAGCGGCCAGCTGCTTGACCATGCCGCTAATCGGCAAGCCTTGCAGAATTTCCCGCCAGTCACGGCTATCCCGATTGACTGCTGCCGGTCGAGCGGCAGCGGGTGGTGCGGGTGCAGCGGCTAGCGGCGGTGACGGCTCGGCCACCCTTGGTGGCGGCGATGCTGACGGAGAGGCATTGGACAGGGGCGCGGAAGCAGGCTGTGTCGTCCCCGTCTGCGCTGCCTGCGCCGAAGTTGGAGAGGCAGCAGCCACCGCTGTTTTCCCTGCTGTCACCGGGCGAAATGACAACATGCGCAGCAGTACCATTTCCAGGCCCGTGCGCAAATCCGGGGCCAGTGACAGATCACGCCGACCGATTAAAGCGATCTGATAAAACAGCTGCAAATCTTCCGAGCTCAACTGTCCGGACAGGGCCAGCACCGCTTCGCGCTCACTGACATAATCATCCAGCGCTTCCGGCACCTTTTTCGCCAGTGCCATGTGGTGAAACAGGCTCAGCAGCTCGACCAGCACGTTTTCATAATCGGGCGTCAGCGCCGCCAGCACCTCCACCGCGGCCAGCGTGGCGGCGGCATCGCGATCAATCAGCGCGCGGAGAATATTCAGTACCTTGTCGCGGGAAATGGTGCCCAGCATTTCCCGGATTTCATTTTCACGGATGCCGCCGCCACCAAACGCCAGCGCCTGATCCATCAAACTGAGGGCATCGCGCATACTGCCGTCGGCGGCCTCGGCCAGCATTTGCAGGCTGATCAGATCATGCTCAACGCCGTCGGTTTCAAGAATACTCTGCAAGTACGAAATAATCAGACCTACAGGCAGACGTTTCAGATTGAACTGCAAGCAGCGCGAAAGGATGGTGACCGGCAGTTTCTGCGGATCGGTGGTGGCCAGTAGAAATTTGACGTGCGGGGGCGGCTCTTCCAGGGTTTTGAGCAGGGCGTTGAAACTGCTCTTGGAGAACATGTGCACCTCATCGATAAGGTACACTTTATAACGACCGCGCGTAGGCGCGTACTGGACGTTCTCCAGCAACTCACGAGTATCATCGACGCCAGTGCGAGAGGCGGCGTCGACTTCGATCAGATCGACGAAACGCCCTTCAGTAATTTCACGGCAGGCCCCACAGACACCGCAGGGTTTTGAAGTAACGCCGGTTTCACAGTTCAGTGCCTTGGCGAAAATGCGGGCAATGGTGGTTTTACCCACGCCGCGGGTGCCGGTAAAGAGGTAGGCATGATGCAGGCGGCCTTCATCCAGGGCGTTTACTAACGCGCGCTGGACGTGCTCCTGACCCACCAGTGTTTCAAAGTTAGCGGGGCGCCACTTGCGAGCAAGAACCTGATAACTCATTGTTTTCGCCTCGAGTCATGCATTTTTTGCCTACCTGATATCTGAATCACACTGTACGTCGCTCAGTGCACATCAAAAAACCGCCTTTGAAATGCACTTGGGAGGTTGTCGGATTCAGGATGAATTGGCTGCGGAAGCGGGAGAGCGGCCCAACCCTCCCGATTTTTCGTTGCGTAGAATAACTATGCGCCTCAAAATCGGGAATAGTGTGCTCACTCTCACTCTCCCACTCCCTCGCTTCAATCCCCCTAAACCCGACAGCCTCCTGGGAAAATTAGGTGGCAACCTGCCCCAGCCGCACCTCGCACCCGATGGCATTGCTACCGTTGCTTCCTTCCGGACCTGGCGGAGTTCGCAATTAATCGTCACGAGGGGACCAAGACAGGTCACCATAGGCGTGCAATTATATATGGATTTTATCCGGTTGTAGAGTTAAAGAGCATTTAAATGGTTATAATGCGTAAATTCATTAACCCATTACTAACCCAAACACGTTTCCAATGACACAGATACTACGCATAGCTACACGCAAAAGCCCCCTCGCGCTCTGGCAGGCCGAGAACGTCAAACAGCGCCTGCAAGCAATTCATCCCGACTTGGACGTCGAACTGGTGACCATGAAGACCCAGGGTGACAAAATTCTGGATACCCCACTGGCAAAAATCGGCGGCAAAGGTCTGTTCGTGAAGGAGCTCGAACAGGGCATACTGGAAGGCCGCGCCGACATCGCCGTGCATTCCATGAAAGATGTGCCCATGGAGTTCCCCGAAGGCCTGTACCTCTCCACCATTCTGCAGCGCGAAGAGCCCCGGGATGCTTTTGTCTCCAACCACCATGCAAGCGCGGAAGCGCTGCCACAGGGCGCGATTGTCGGCACCTGTAGCCTGCGCCGACGTTGCCAGCTACTGCAAAAACGTCCTGATCTGGTTATTAAGGATCTGCGCGGCAATGTAAATACCCGCCTGGCCAAGCTCGACAATGGCGATTTTGACGCTATTGTTCTGGCCAGCGCAGGGCTGATTCGCCTGAAGATGGAAGATCGCATCCGCCAGAGAATCGCCCCTGAGTTCATGCTGCCTGCTGTTGGACAGGGTGCGGTGGGCATTGAAATTCGAGTCGGCGACGCGGATACGCTGGCGCTGCTCTCGATACTCGATGACACCGATACCATCGACTGTATTCTCGCCGAGCGCGCCTTTAATTACCGTTTGCACGGCGGCTGTCAGGTACCTATCGCCGGCTATGCGACGCTGGATGGCGATACTATCAACATGCGCGGACTGGTCGGCGAAGTCGATGGTAGCCGTATCATTGAGAGCACTGCCAGCGGCCCGCGTGGCGATGCTGAAAAAATCGGCACTGCTCTTGCCAACGACCTGTTAGCACAGGGCGCAAAAACTATTCTGGATAAACTCTACGAATAAGCTTTATAGATTGCATATAAAGCATAACTCAAGTATTCTTGCGCCCCAGATTTAGCGGCTATGGCAAGTACTGGTGCATAGCGGAAAACTGAAGAACTGAGAGGTGTCCTAGTGGTTGACTGATTTGCCGGGAGCAAATCAGGACAGCGACGCAGGCGCTGCTCCGTAGGAGTACAGAGCAGGGATGCTCTGTATCAACGAGCACGCTGCGTGCTCCTGACTCTGTCAGCACATTGACATCTTCAAAGCAGATAAAACGATGATTTACTGGAGAGGTGTCCGAGTGGTTGAAGGAGCGCGCCTGGAAAGCGTGTATACGGTCAAACGTATCGAGGGTTCGAATCCCTCTCTCTCCGCCAAACTTAAAAGGTCCCTTTTATGGGACTTTTTTATGTCCGTGACTAAAACCACTGAAATTATAATAACAAGGAATAACAATGGGGCTGCGTAGTTTTATTCCATTTTGGACATTTGCCGCTCTGGCCGCGCTCGGATCGCTCCATGCGATCGCCTCTGATTTCAGCTATCACCATGTTCAAATCAGCCAAAGCGTAACTACCGATAACAATCTAAGTACGGCCATTGATCACTCTGTCACCGGTGTGGGCGGCTCGTATGAAATTAACGAGGACATGGCTATAACCGCCGGTTATTTTTCCGGGTATTACCAGCCGCTGTCCATTGACAGCCGCGATCTGGAAGCGGGTATTACCCTGCATACGCCCATCAAAGCGCTTACCGACTTCATGCTCAACGCCTCCCTGCTCCAGTCCGAATTGCATACACCCTTTGGCAGCGCTGTTGACAGCGGCCATCGTCTCAAAGCAGGCATTCGTCACCGCATCAATTACAGGCTGGAATTTGAGGCCTGTTTCTCCCAGCTGAAGATTTTCAACGACACCGACAATCTGGCTGGCATCGGGCTACTTTTCGATATGTCATCCGATCTCTCGCTGGCTGCGGAATACGGTCTGGGTGATAATATAGGCAGAATGTCGCTGGCTTTGAGACTGGGGTTTTAATCTCAGCCGTTATTCCTGCTATTCTAAATATCATTCTAAATATCATTCTAAATATCACCTTATAAAAACTTGTTTACATAATCACCGCATGACTTCAAATACACCCCCCGACTGGCTGGCCGACGACCAAAAACACGTCTGGCATCCCTACAGCGCCATCAATTCCGGACTACCGATATTCCCGGTGGCATCCGCGCACGGAGTGCGTTTAAAACTGAGCGATGGCCGGGAGCTGATCGACGGCATGTCATCGTGGTGGTGCGCCATCCACGGCTATAACCATCCGGTACTCAATCAGGCCGTCACCCGCCAACTCGAATCCATGGCCCACGTCATGTTCGGCGGCCTGAGCCACCAGCCCGCTGCTGATCTGGCCACGCAGCTGGTGGCAATAACCCCCGAGTCGCTGCAAAGCGTTTTCTTTTCCGATTCCGGTTCGGTGTCGGTGGAAGTGGCCATGAAGATGGCCATCCAATACTGGCAGACAAAGGGCGCGCCGCAGAAACAGCGGTTTCTAAGCCTGCGTCAGGGCTATCACGGCGATACCTTTGGCGCGATGTCGGTGAGTGATCCGGTGACCGGTATGCACCGACTTTTTGCTGACAGCATCCCACAGCAGTTTTTTGTCGATGCGCCGACGCGTGCCTTTGGTGACGCCTGCGATGATGATGATATGCACGCCATGCAGGCGGCACTGGATGCGCATCATGCAGACATCGCCGCGGTTATTCTCGAACCGGTGGTACAAGGTGCCGGCGGCATGCATTTCTATTCCGCCGACTACCTCAATCGCCTGCGCGCCCTCTGCGATGAATACAGCGTGCTGCTCATTTTTGATGAAATCGCCACCGGCTTTGGTCGCACTGGAAAACTATTCGCCCTGGAACATACTGACATCACACCTGACATTCTGTGCCTGGGCAAATCTCTCACCGGCGGTTATATGACCCTGGCGGCCACACTCACCACCACCGAAATCAGCCACACCATCGGTCAGGGTGACCCGGGACTGTTCATGCACGGACCAACATTTATGGCTAACCCGCTGGCCTGCAGCGTCGCCCTCGCCAGCACCCGGCTTTTGCTCGACACACCCTGGCAGGAGAATGTCGCCCGTATCGAGCAGCAACTCCAACAGGAGTTACAGCCTTGCGCCTCGCTGGCGAGCGTAAAAGAGGTACGCGTACTCGGCGCCATCGGCGTAGTAGAAATGAAACAACCTGTCGACATGAAAACCCTGCCGCAACAGTTTGTCGACGAAGGCGTATGGGTGCGCCCCTTTGGCCGACAGGTTTATCTGATGCCGCCCTACATCATGCAAGCGGATGATTTAAGCCTGTTAACCCGGGCTGTTTACAACATCATCTGCAAAATCTGAACACAGACCACGACCAGCGTAGTAGAATCACACCCCTCAAGGCGATAGCCTGCCTTGTGTAATAGAGTAACAATTTTGGAGAGATGGCGGAGTGGCCGAACGCGATTGATTCGAAATCAAGTGAACCTTTGCGGGTTCCGAGGGTTCAAATCCCTCTCTCTCCGCCACACATAAATATAGCCCCGTCTCAGGGGCTTTTTTGTATCTGACGAAAAAGTTCCGATGCCTGATTAGAGATTAATTCACTAGGCTGAAGAGATTTCTCGCAACATTTAATCTATCCTTTTGTTGATTCATTGCTACTAGGTCAGAACCATTCCAGATAGAAAATCCCAGTTCCGTCTTATCTCTTTGATACTGGCTTTAACGGTCGGTGTTATCGTATTTCTGTTCAACGGTATCCCTAAACTTTTGAATAAACCGGTACTGAATCAGATTATCGAAAGCGGTGAGCTTAAAGTACTCACCCGCAACAGCCCTACCACTTATTATGTGGCTGCGGACGGCCCGGCGGGTCTGGAATATGACCTGGCCAAAATGTTTGCTGATCACCTTGGTGTTAAACTTACGCTGCTCGTTCCCGGTTCCTTCAGCGAGCTGCTGGATGAGATAAAAAGTGGCCGGGGCCATCTCGCGGCGGCCGGTCTCAGCATCACTGAATCCAGAAAAGAGCAGCTCAAATTCGGCCCCAGTTACCAGCAGGTAACTGAACAACTGGTGTACAACATCAACCATGACCGGCCTAAAGATCTGGGTGATCTGGATGATGGATTACTGGAAATCATGGCCGGATCAAGCCATCAGGATACTTTAATCGCTGAACAGCCCCAGTTCCCGAACCTGAGCTGGAGACAGAACCGCAAGCTCGAAAGCGAGGAGTTGTTACAGCTGGTATCTGACGAGATCATCGACTACACCATTGCCGACTCTAATGAAGTGACATTGAACCTGCGCTTTCTGTTAAATCTTCGAGTTGCATTTAACGTCGGCCTGGAAAAACAGCTCGCCTGGGCGTTCCCTAAAAATAATGACCACAGCCTGTCCGCGGCGGCCGAGGATTTTTTTGAGCTCATCAAGGAAAATGGCGAGCTGACCCGAATAATTGAACGCGCGTATGGGCACGCGGAAAATTTTGATTATGTCGGCACGCTGTTTTTCAGACGCCATATCGAATCACGCCTGCCCGAATATCAGAAGATGTTCGAGCAGGCGGCGGAAATGAATGGACTCGACTGGCGATTACTGGCTGCCATCGGTTATCAGGAATCACACTGGGATCCAAAGGCGCTTTCCCCCACCGGGGTTCGAGGTCTTATGATGCTGACTCAGACCACCGCCGCGCAAGTGGGAGTAGCAAACAGACTGGACCCAAAAAGCAGCATAGACGGCGGCGCACGTTATTTTGCTTCGCGTATGAAGCGCATTAATAAGGAAATCGAGGAGCCCGACAAAACATGGATGGCGCTGGCTGCCTACAATGTTGGTCACGGGCATCTGCAAGATGCTCGCATCATTGCCCGGCAACAGGGCAATGATCCCAACAAGTGGATAGATGTAAAACAGGCACTGCCCCTACTGGCAAAACGTCAGTGGTACAAAAAAACAAGATATGGTTACGCGCGTGGCTGGGAGCCTGTGCTTTATGTCGAAAACATCCGAAGCTATTATGATATGTTGCGCTGGCTGGATGGTAGTGACAAGGAGAAAAACATTCAGGCCGATGCCTTTCCCACGCTGCCCCGGGTGCCGTGAGACAGCGCAGCTAAAATGAAACAGAGCTAACGTTATTCAAACCTGACGATTAAACGGCTTACGAAACAGCTCCCGGCTTTTCAGTTTTTTATGCCCGAGATGCCCTGCCAGCACATAACGCATCAGCTGTTTTATTTCACTGCGCTGCTGCTCTGAGATGATTTCATTCTGATCAAAGGCCATCAGACTTGAACCGGATAAAACCGGATTATTTGCCTGCTGATGTTTTTCGCACAGAACAGGGCCGTGTTCAAAATGATAGGCATAACGACACTCTGCCCGTATCGGTTCACCACTATCGGCATCTGTAACCAGGTTCATGCCAAAACCCAGCCGCTGCAACAACTCCTTCTCGAATAATCGCAGCACGGTTTCGATATTTCCAACCTCGGTTAAAGCATACAGACAGGCGTGATACTGATCAAAAACCTCCGCATGCACATCGTTTTTGTGCAGCAGATAAACCAGCAGCTCATTGATATAAATGGCCGACATCTGAGCTTTTCCCGACAATGCCGGCGCCTTTATGTCAGCCATTTCAACGTTGTTTAAAAACGGCATTTCGCCACGTCCCTGCCAGCTGATCAGCAGGGGCCGGAAAATCTGGAGCAGGCCTTTGCTTCGCGATTTTGCACTGCGGCTGCCGCGCGACATTAAGCTGATACGCCCGTGCTCGCGTGAAAACACATCCAGAATCTGGCTGGTATCGCGAAATGGCCGTTTGTGAAGTATATACGCGATCTCGGTTTCAACGCGCATGGGTGCTACCTACCGGTTTTAGTTGTCGCCATAACCCAGACCGCGAAGTGCCTGTTCGTCATTAGACCAGCCCTGTCTGACCTTAACCCAGAGGTTCTGATACACCTTGCTGCCAGCCATGGCTTCGATATCCTTGCGCGCCTGAGTCCCGATCGATTTCAGTTGCTCACCCTTGCGGCCGATAATAATGGCTTTCTGGCCTTTGCTCTCGACATAAATGGTGGCATGGATGCGGATCATGTCATCATCCTCGTCGTATTTATCGATGCTGACGGTGGAGGTATAGGGCAGCTCCTGGCCCAGTTCCCGCACCAGTTTCTCGCGGACAATCTCCGCCGCCAGAAAACGCATGCTGCGATTGGTGAGCTGATCTTCCGGATAGAAGGCCTCGTTCTCGGGCAGCAGGGCCGCCACGGCCTGCTCGATCTGATCGATGCTCACACCCTTCAGGGCCGCTGCCGGGATGACATCATGGAATTTATATCTGGATGAAACTTTACTGATAAAAGGCAGCAGGTCTTCCTTGTTGCTAATCTGGTCGATCTTGTTGACGACCAGAATCACCGGTGCATCCATCACCTCCAGTCGCTGCAATACCGCCTCGTCCTCCTCTGTCCATGACATTGCCTGAATCACGAACAGCAGAACATCAACGTCAGCCATGACGGATGCCGCCGCCCGGTTCATGTATTTGTTAATGGCCGAGCCACTGCGCTGATGCAGGCCAGGGGTGTCGACATACACCGTCTGCACATACTCGTCTGATTTAATGCCTAGAATCTGATGCCTGGTGGTCTGAGGTTTTCGGGAGGTGATGCTGAGTTTTATGCCCAATATATGGTTGAGCAAGGTGGACTTGCCGACATTTGGGCGGCCGATAATAGCCACATAGCCGCAACGATGGGCAATCATATTTTCTAACTTAGACATTTAGCTTTTGTTTAACCTGTTCGTAAGCAGCTTGTGCTGCGAGTTGTTCCGCTTTTCTGCGACTGCCACCTTCCGCCTGGGTGACGCAGTTTAATTCATCGATGCTGCACTGGATCATGAACACCTGGGCATGTGCTTTGCCACTGACGCACAGCACCTCATAAACGGGGATGGGCAGGCGGCGAGATTGCAGCAACTCCTGCAAGCGAGTTTTGGGGTCTTTAAGGCTGTCGATATCCGGAAGGTGCTTAAGCTTATGGTCGAACAGTCTCAATATTAACGTCCGGGAGGTATCAAAATCACTGTCGCAATAGACAGCACCGATAATACTTTCTACGGTATCCGCGAGTATCGAAGAGCGCCTGAATCCGCCGCTTTTCAGCTCACCGGCACCCAGCTTTATGGTATCGCCCAGATTCAAATCACGCGCAATCTCCGCCAGAGTGTTGCCATTTACCAGGCTGGCTCGCAATCGACTCAAATCACCTTCACGTAAGTCGGGGCGCTGCCGAAACAGGGCGTCCGCAATGACAAAGTTCAGAATACTGTCACCGAGAAATTCCAGACGTTCGTTATTGTGAGAACTCACGCTCCGGTGAGTCAGAGCCTCAGCCAGTAAATCGGGGTTATTAAACGAATAATCAAGTCGGCCGACAAGCGTCGTTAGGTGGCGGTCCTGATTCATAAATTAAATGCGATTATCTGGCTCTTATCTTGGCTTCATGCGTGAAGCTGACGATAAAATCAAGCGGTCCGATTATCTTGCCGCGCGGCTCATATTCGACAGTGACAAGATAATGCCCGCTGACTTTTTTGATCTTAATGTCTTCCTGTTTTAATGCAGTAATATTATTAATTCGGAATTTTTTCATTACTGAACTTCGAATCTTTGCCGGTGATGCTCCAACCAGAGCGGTATCATTTTCCAGATTTTTCCAGAATGTTGAAATGGTATGGTCTTCAGCAAATACCGGCACGATTCTGATAGCCAGCATGAAATGAAAGCCGATAAAGGCAATCACAACCAGCCAGCTAATAAGGGTCATACCCTTCTGTTTGTTCATTGTCTGTTTTTTTAAGATTGATTTCTGCATGTCATTCCCTCTGTAAACTGCGCTCAATTAATTATAGTACCCAAACGATTCCATAGCACACCATCACTCCAGTGCATCCAGACCATAAATGCCTCACCCACAATGTTTTCTTCCGGAACCGGACCCCAGACACGACTGTCTGTACTGTTATCCCGGTTATCGCCCATCATAAAATACATCTTCTCAGGCACAACGTATTCCCCTTCCAGACTGTTCGGCCTGCCCGGCATCAACAGCATGGAATGCTCAACGCCATCCAGTTTTTCCAGATACTCGCTGGCATGGGACTGACCCGGCCCTTCATATTCACCCACGAATTCACGTTCCGCCGGCTTGCCGTTTACATAGAGCACTTTATTATAGTAGGCAATATGATCACCCGGTAAACCAATCACCCGCTTGATATAATCCAGCGATGGATCGCGCGGGTAGCGGAACACCATGACATCCCCACGCTCGGGCTCGCCGGTTTCGATAATCTTTTTATTGAGCACCGGCACGCGGATACCGTAGGCAAATTTATTCACCAGAATAAAATCACCGATATAGAGCGAGGGCAGCATCGACCCCGACGGGATTTTGAAGGGCTCGACGACAAAACCGCGTAACAGGAAAACAATCAGCAAGACCGGAAAAAAAGATTTGGCATATTCCACAATGACCGGCTCTTTAACCGAATCATCCATGTTTATTTCATCCGTGCCGGCCTGTAGCGTAGCGCTTCTGCGCGGTGCTGCGTATACCTTGTCGATAGCCCAGATAACACCGGTTATCAGCACGCCGACAAAGAGATAAAAAGAAAAATCGAATATCATAATATTAAGGTCATCTTCACTGAGGGGTTAATTTTCATCCACTTTCAGGACGGCCAGAAACGCCTCCTGCGGGATTTCTACTTTACCAAACTGCTTCATACGCTTTATGCCTTACTACAGCTTCTCCAGCAGTTTACGTTTACGGCTAACATCACCGCCGTAACATTTAGCGGTGACGTTCTTGCGTAGCGCCTTAACGGTGGTACGGGCAATAATATTGCGCCCGATTGCCGCCTGTATCGCTACATCAAACATTTGACGGGGAATCAGCTCCCTCATTTTTTCAGCGACTTCGCGGCCGCGGCGCTGGCTCATCTCCCGATGAGTAATCAGGGACAGTGCATCGACCCTTTCGCTGTTGATGAGCACATCCAGTTTCACCACATCCGCCGCCTGAAAACGTGAGAATTCGTAATCAAAAGAGGCATAGCCCCGACTCACTGATTTCAGCCGGTCAAAAAAGTCCATCACCACTTCATTCAACGGCATGTCGTATTGCAGGGAAACCTGATTGCCCAGATACTGCATATTAGTCTGTACGCCGCGTTTTTCAATGCACAGGGTAATGACGTTGCCGACGAATTCCTGCGGCGTCAGGATATTGGCCTGAATAATCGGTTCGCGAATTTCTTCGATATAATTAGGCTCCGGCAAATCCGCCGGGTTATGAATTTCGATCACCTCGCCTGAGGTATTCAGGATCTGGAAGACCACGGTGGGCGCGGTGGTGATCAGATTGAGATCGTATTCCCGCTCCAACCGCTCCTGCACGATCTCCATGTGCAGCATGCCGAGAAAGCCGATGCGGAATCCCAGACCCAGTGCCGATGAGTTTTCCGGCTCATAGCGGAGCGAGGAGTCGTTCAGCGCGAGCTTCTCCAAGGAGTCTCTGAAGTCATTATAATCATCCGCTTCCACCGGGAACATCCCCGCAAACACGCGCGGCTGAACCTCTTTGAATCCGGCCAGGGGCTCGGTGGCAACGTTATCCGTCAGCGTGATGGTATCGCCCACTTTGGCCGAATCGATGGCTTTCATGTTGGCGATGATATAACCCACCTGTCCGCTGGCAAGCTCTTTCTGAGCTGTACGTTTAGGGGTGAATATCCCGACACTGTCAACCAGGTAGCTGCGCATCGTCGACATCACCGTCATTTTCTGACGGGGACGGATTTTGCCCTGTTTGATACGCACCAGAATAATAACGCCGACATAGGCATCAAACCAGGAATCGATAATCAGCGCCTGTAGCGGCGCATCGGGATCACCTTCAGGCGGCGGGACCTGAGCGACAATAACCTCCAGCAGCTCATCCACACCCTCTCCCGTTTTCGCGCTGACCCGGCAGGCATCCTCGGCTTCGATGCCGATAACATCTTCAATTTCCTTAATTACCCGCTCCGGCTCGGAGGCGGGCAGATCGATCTTGTTCAGAACCGGAATCACTTCCAGACCCTGTTCAATCGCGGTGTAACAGTTGGCCACACTCTGCGCCTCGACACCCTGCGAAGCATCGACAATCAGCAGAGCACCTTCACAGGCCGACAGGGAACGCGAGACCTCATAGGAGAAATCGACATGGCCGGGGGTATCAATAAAGTTGAGCTGGTAGATCTCACCATCTCCGGCCTTGTAATCCAGGGTCACGCTCTGCGCTTTGATAGTGATGCCGCGCTCGCGCTCGAGATCCATGGAATCGAGCACCTGACTCTGCATTTCGCGTTTAGTCAACCCCTCACAGGTTTGAATCAGACGGTCCGCCAGCGTGGACTTGCCATGGTCAATGTGCGCGATAATCGAAAAGTTACGGATATTCTTCATTAAAATTAGTTTTTCACCTTGGTCACGGCGCTTATTAACGCCGCTTTATCCAGAAAGTATTCACAAATGACATTATCTCCCATCATCAGCACCGGAACCCGGTGGCCATAACCCTGCTCCAGCTCAAGACTGTTATCGATAGGAATAATCTCGGTTTCAAAATCCAACTCCATCGCCAGCTCGGATAGCATCCGCTCCATGTCTTCGCATAAATGGCAGCCATGACGGGTATAAAGACTTAATTGTGCCGGCATTTTAGGCTATTCCGCTAAACCGCGAGGGTTATTTCAGTCATATTCACTCAAATCCGCTGCACGCGCTGTAGCTGCCGCGTTCAGAACAGGCAGAAAAAAACCGGCCATGCCGGTATATCTATCACTGCGTCCGCCCGACCAGATTCAGTCATTTGAGTTTAGCATGTTCGTCAGCTTTTCTCAGAATGACTTTCTGCATCATTGCGTGCCAGCACGACGGGATTGAAGCGTTGCCGATACGCCTTTTGATGCAGATAGAAACGGCTGACATAGAGCGACAGCCCTAAGCCGGCGAAGGCCGAGGCGGCTGTCAGCAGATCCCGCCAGTAGAAATCCGCCGGCAGAGCGGCATCAACCAGCAAAGCGGCACCGATCATGGCAACGATGGGCAGCAGATAGATCATCAGCGCGCCCTGCGTCAGTGCTGATTCCTGCAACCCTACGCGAATACGATCACCGACTGCAGCGTTAACGGTATTATCGACATAAAAACGCAGGCGTTTCCGATCGAACCATTTCGCTAGCACCGATGTCCCGCAGCCACTCTTGACCGCACAGCTCTGGCAGGAGGATTGCTGCTCGGCTTCCACCAGCAGGCGATTATTTTCTACCGCAATAACCTCTACTTCCTGCTCTATCATGCTGGTTATTCGGGTAGCGCGCTGTTAACGGATGCCGCCTTGACCGGAATCACGGACTGCGCCATTTGCATTACTGTTATCACCGGCACCTCCCCAATTACGGTTATCAGGTGACGATCGACATGGAACCGATAGGCATTGAGAGCTCCTAGTTTGGAAGCTCCCCTGCGTTTATGACGGGCGTCTCGGGCTGGTTCAATAAACACTGAGACTGAGGCCAGGCCATCCGAATAGGCCAGATGCAAAATCTCACCCTTCTGAGTCTGTCGAGCGCGGCTCTGGGTCAGCATAAAACCGGCAGGGAGGTTATCGACATGCCAGGCAGGGTCTGACTGATTCGGGTTCACCTGTGTCAACTGCTTCTCTTCGAAGCCCTCACGATCAACCGGACTGAAGGCCGAATGCGGAACGCTCGGCAGATATTCCAGCAAGGCAAACATCATCTGTTCGAGCACCTGCTGTTTTTCATTCAACACATCACAACGCAGCAGCACCCCAGTTTGAGTGTCCAGCCAGTAGCGATAGCCATAGCGGAAACCATCATTAGGCATGACATCCAGCACCATTGCACCACGGTCGGCAACGCGCTCATTCTGAAGACGCTTGATGTTGTAATAGGCTTCCAGATTTTTCAGGTTAGCTGGTAGCGCGGGGTGCAGTGGACTTTTGTCGGCACTGTGAGTGACCGTTAATAGCTGGCGCTCGGGATAGATAGAAGTGATCTCATTATTAATGCGCACAATCCGGCGTGCTTCGCCGTTTAACGACACCATGCTTTCCCATATACCGCGCTCATCGGTGCCGTGCTCGACCCGCATGGCTACCAGATTATCAGCTTTGCGCAAAACCAGGATACCCTGATAGTTGAGATGCTTATCGGCATCAGTCATTTTTTGCAGCAGATCCGAGACCTCGCTAGCGGCTGCCGGCAAACTTAACCCTACAGAAAGAATCAAAACCGGTATAAGAATGAAACGCATATACCT
>JAQICG010000313.1 GCA_027858635.1 Gammaproteobacteria bacterium
CTTCTACATCGGGCAGCGCAAATAATTTTTCGAGTTTTTTGTTAAGCGCATAGCTATCGGGTGCATCGCCTGCATCGTCCAGCGTCTCCAGCAACTGGAAGTACACTTCCGCATCTTCCAGATCCGTCTCATCGGTAACACAGGCCGGACCGCCAAGAGCAATCCATGTGCCTTCAACATAAGTGCGCAACTGACAACGCGACTGCGCCGTGAGCGCGGCTTCAAGAATGGGGAGAACCCGCTCCAGTCGGCAGCGGCCATCTTCACTTAATCGATCAATGCGCTCTTGCTGTTGCAGCAAGGTAATGATCGTCTGATATTTATCATCACCGGCCAATATATTGAGATCATTAAGCGTTAAGCCACAATAAGGCGCTCGAAGAATGGACAACCAGGCAATACGATCATGTCGATAATATAAAGCTCTGGTCAGTGCCGATAGATCCTGCACGACCTGCCGATGTTGCAGCCGCTCAATTTCCACTGCCTGAAATCCGATATTCGCCTGCTGCAGTTGCGCAACAATGTCCACCAGATGTGTTCGACCGCGTACCAAAATAGCCGTCTTGCCCTCGGGGTGTTCCGCTTTGGCCTGCTTGACTATGGATACAACCTTCGAAGCTTCCGCAGCATAATCTTTTTCCACGGAGGGATAAAAAATCGCCGCCGCTCCCTGCAACGGAGTATGAAATGACTCTGACGCTGCATATGAAACCGCCGCACTGGCGATGTCATCCTCTTGCGGCAGTATGAGGGGGAATTTTTCATTAACCCAGTCAACGATACCCTGTTGTGAGCGAAAGTTAACACTAAGGCGCAAAAACTCCAGTGATACCTGTCCAATCCCATTGAGCCGTGCATCGAGAAAACGACTTACTTCCGCTTCCCTGAAACGGTATATAGACTGCATCGGATCGCCCACGACAAACAGAGTGTGGCCATCGTCCGGTTGCCAGCCCGCTGTCAGTCCTTCAATCAGTTTGTATTGATTGACTGCTGTATCCTGAAACTCATCAACCAGTAAATGTCGAATCCGATAATCCAGCGCCAGTGCCAGATCAGTCGGTGCATCCGGCTCACCCAGCGCCCTGATCGCCGCCTGCGCCAACGCCGGAAAATCAACCTGGCCACGTTCACTAAAAACAATTTCCAGATGCGCTGCCGCTAACCGCAAAAGCTTAAACAGTGCTTGCAGGGTTTCCCACTCTTCCTCTTTATACTGGTACGATGGCAGCATTCGCAATTGCACAAGCTTCGCCCTGAAATCATCGCTGTCATGCAGAGATTCCAGCAACTCCGACATGCGCTGCTTCATTTCTGTGTAGAGTGCTTTCTCTTCCTTATCTTTTGTAGTCGACGGTGCCGGAAAGCCTTCTTTTTTCGTCAGCCGTTTTCGCCAATTGCCATCCGCGGTTAACAGTAACTCCGCAAGCCCTTCCCACTGCCACCGATCTTCAAGTGAAAAACCGGGGAGGTTTTTCAGGTCACGACAGGCAACAATCAAGGAATCCGGCTCCGCAATGTTCCCTGCTGCAAACCGGGCCAGCGCGAGCAATTCCGCTTCACATGCTTTGGGCACATGCGTGGACAAATCACTCAACGCCTCTTCAATTATCCTGACAATGGCCTGTTCAAGGTGGTGGCGGATCAATCCAGGATTAGCCGGATTAGCGACGTGTCGCAGCCACTGGTCGCGCTTTGCCAGCATGGTCGAAATCAGGCCCTGCAAGGTAACCAGCCGGCTGTCTAAATGCTGGATGAGATGAGAGATTGAGTCTGACCATTGTTCATTAGATTCAAGGTCAGCGATGGTATTTCTCGCCGCTTCAAGATAGAGCGCCTCGGCATCATCTGTAATCGCGGGGACTGAGCCAAATTGCGAGAGCACCGGCATTTGTCGGGACAAACTTGTGCAGAGGGAATCGATCGTCTGAATGCGTAAGCGACCGGGATTATTCAGCAACTGCCAGCCTTTTTCGCGGTCACGCGCGATGGCTTTCCGTGCCAGTTCCCAGGTGTGTTTTTCATGCGCCTCGTCAGGTGGCTGATTGCTGTTTGCCTGCTCCAGTGCCTGCAGGATGCGATCACGCATTTCAGCGGCGGCCTTACGCGTAAAGGTAATCGCAACAATTTCTTCCGGCGCATCAACGCCCGCAAGAAGCATGATATAGCGCTGCGTAAGCAACCCGGTCTTTCCTGAACCCGCGGGTGCCTGAACAATAAAAGAGGTTGCTGGATCAAGTGCGCGCAGACGCTCTTTCTGATCGGCAATATTGATTGCATTATTCATAACGGGTCATCCTCACCGGAATCGTCACCATCCAGAATAGTCATTTCATTAATCCGGCACAATGGCTTGAGTTCGCAATAGGTGGTATCGCAAGTGTGAGGATATTTTTTAGGATCAACCCAGGCGTCACCGTTGCGATAAGCCTTGCCAAGGTTTTCCATGGTATCGCGCCATTGATCTAATACTTTTATCCATGAGCCCAGCTCTTTTGTTTGCTGTAATTTTTCAAAAGACTTTACCCCGGCGATCAGACTCTCGCTTTGCGTCACCCCTTTAAAAGCCATACTGCCTGCCCTCACCTGTGCAAATAAAACGCCTGCAATATCACCCTTTACGGCCATGCTGTAGAGCGGCAGTTGCGGCTCGTCAGGTCGCTCGCCGAACCATTGCGCGGCGTTGACTTCGCCGGTTTTATAATCGATGACAAGTAAATGATCATCTTCCAGTTTATCGATACGGTCTACCTTAAGATTGACACGCACACCGCCTGCCACAACTTCGTGCTTCATTTCTTTTTCAACAACATGAAATGGCGGTCGCTGCTTTTCCAGTTCCAGCCACTCCGACAGCTGACGGCAAATTCGTTCGTGTTCAATCTCACGAAAGCGTCCGGTTAATGTTTGCGGATAACGGTAAGCAATGGCTGCTATTGCTTCTTCGACCGAAGTTGCGATGAGTTTTTTTAATTGAGTATTGTCCATCTCCAGAAATTTTTGCTGCGTTCCCAGCACAGTCCATACTTTTTCAAGCACGCTATGGATTAATGAGCCACGCGCCATCGCATCCAGTCCAATCTCCGCCTGAGCCAGTGGTCGTGCGCCCAGGCGCAATTCTGCAAATGCTCTAAAGGGACACGCCGCCTGATATTTGAAAACCGAACTCCCTCCCCGCGTCTCTTCTCCGGCCAAGGGCGGCGCAACATCAGTATCGAGAGTGACCAGGTCTGCACTGTCATGAACCCGCTCACACCACGTCGGTGAAGGGTGAAGCTGTAACGCTTCAATATCAATCGGCGGCAAGTCAGCAATGAGAGGACTTGTTCTAAGCATTTCATCACCATTGCGCTGCGGATAACTCACGATTATCTCGTTTGCGCTGGCTAGCATCCGCCGGGTTATACGCTGCGACACCTCTAATTCGCGCTCTTCACTGGAATGCGGCAGGGCGAGTTTTCGCTGTAGCAGCAAAGGGATAAACGGGTTTGCACGCGGTGATGGCGGCCATATACCATCATGCAGTCCCATGATCCAGAGCGCGTCAAACTGCAAGCCGCTGGCTTCCAGAAGCCCCAGTACCTGAACCGGTAATACACCCGTCTGTGGCTGGAAGGTACGTTCTCCGGCCAGATGGCGTAACTGAGCTATTGCGGTAAATGTCGTCATGGCACCGGTGACGGGTTCTAATGCCGCGAAGCTGAGCAGTAAATCACGCCATGCTTCCGTGGCCTGATACTCCTCACTCGATAATGAGCGGCCTGCTGCCCAACCTAAGACATTTAATAAGTTAGCAAAGTTTTCCGCCCACTGGCCCGGCGTATTGGAGCGTGGCTGCTTCTGCGATAGTTCTTGCCAGGCATCGAGCTTGCTGACAAGCAGGGGGCATGCATACGCTTTACCTGTTTGTGATGCATGGTAACGTAGCGTCTTTAACGACAGCTGAAGCTCACTGGCTTCGCGTAAATGTCCCTCCAGCAACGCGCGTGCACTTGCTTCCTGCTCCCATCCTGCAATGAATGGCGTGCGCAATATTTTGCCGGCATCTTCCAGGCTGAAGGTTCGCTCCAACAGGCTAAGTGCTCGCAGTGCTGTATTGATAATCGGGTAAGAACTCAGCGGCAAACCCAGCGAAAGATTATAGGGTCGTGCGACTGACTGATTGCCGGGATACAATGCGTGCGGCACCAGAACATCATCGAATGCCTGGACAATGATTTTTCGCTGCAAGGAAAGCTCAGGAACGATGACACCGATATTCATCTGAGGATTTTTTTCCAGTCGCTGACGCACCCATCTCGCGATGGTCAGTGCCTCTTCTCGCCCATTTGTACAACCGATCCTGACCGCCTTGTTCTTCTTTCCCGCAAGTTGCAGCCAGTTAACTTCACAACCTGATGTAGCGAATGCATTTAACAGTGACTGCTGCTGAGGGCTAAGCTCATCAAAACCAAGCAGTGCCAGTTCGCCGGGATCGGCCAGTTTGCCTTCCTTTATGCTACGCAGAATTTCATCAGAATGCCGAGATGCGGATAGCCAGTCATTGGCACGACAACGTGACTCAAATGCCATCGTCCATTGCAAAAATGTTGCGCTGTCACTGTTGTAATTGAAAGTTGCAGCGTCAGGCTGTAATTGCCACGCTTGCATTAACTCCCACGCCTGCTGCGCCTGACGTGCCGTGCCGGCCTCCTGCTGTAATGGGTGCTCGCTCATTGAAGTTGCAATGATATCTTTCCATACATACTGCTCCTGTTGCGCCGTCAATAAAAGATGGGGCACCGGCAGCACACCTGAAACAACTGCGTCTTCCCATATATTCTGTAACCAGATTGTCCACGGTAGAATTTGCGGTGTAGGCCAAACTTCACGTCCTTTCACCATCGCCGATTTTTCGTAGCACTGACGAGTATGCGCTGCCAGTCGGTTATTCCCGGTAATTACGGTGACTCCACGATCCAGAATATTAAGGAGATCTGTTTCCGACACTGTCTTCTGATTAATCACAAATATTCCTAGCTGGTTATAAATCTACTTTTCGTTAAAAACCGCAATCTACAAATCATGGATTTGAATGCTGCTATCAATTTTTTTAGCCTGCTCAACAACTCTTGAGTGGTGCGTAAAAAGAATAACCTGGGTTTTTTCAGCGAGCTGAGAAAGCGCGATAAGCGCGGCTTCTGATCGGTCATCATCAAAATCGACGAGAATGTCATCTACGATAAAAGGCATAGGCTCTGAACTTTCCATGTACTTCTCCAGAGAAGCCAGCCGGAGCGCCAGATAGAGTTGGTCACGGGTTCCCGAACTCATGCCATTCACATGCACCCTGTCACCGCTCGGGCGGATACCAACCAGCACAGGCTCATCTTTTTCATTAAAGTCGGTTTTAAGGCCTGCAAACGAGTTGCGGGTAAGCATGGCAAAACATTCACTGGCTCGCTCCACCAACGGCCCCTGATTCTCAGCACGGTAGCGCTCGATCTGGTCGCGCAATATCAGACTCGCCAGCTTCACACGGACATAATTTTCCGCATCCGCGTTGACACTGGCGAGTCTGGACTGCGCCTCC
>JAQICG010000058.1 GCA_027858635.1 Gammaproteobacteria bacterium
AGCAGAATCAACGCGTGGGGTGTCGGTTATCATTAGAGATGCATACTGTTCGCGCCGAACAGTCCGAGTAGACCGATAGCAATTAAATAGATGGCTACTATGTAGTTCAGCAGTCTGGGCACAACCAGGATAAGAATACCGGCCAGCAGGGAAATAATCGGGGCGAGGGTTAAGGTCATGTTCATATTCATAGTTATTGTTCCGTCATTTGTGCATATATGGCAGCAATTTTGGTCATACCGGAATCCGTGGTTAAGTCACGGATTCAGGTCATAGTTGACCCTGTGCCTGTCGTAATGATAAAAAATGATTTGCCGGAGTATTTGGCGAATACCTATCGCATGCAAGGTTTCTGTGCCTGTATTACCCAGCTTCATTCTTGCGCTTAGTATGCGTCAGTTCCCGTCTCAACATCAAACATTTTCTGTAAATTACAGCAATAAAAAGAGCAGATGTCCTGCTCTAAAATTAGGTCTTAGCGTACTCAAAGACTGTTTTTTGCAGTCTGTGTCATACCCTGAAATTGCTAAACCCGGCAAGTTGTGCTTTTATACATCCTTGAAATGACAAAGGTCAATTTTGACCTCATATCCAGCCATGCTTTGTCAAGAACGGCCGGACATGGTCACATGAATCTATCTTACGAAAACATTTTCACAACCGGGGTTATAAGCATGGCTACAGAGTTTTTAGAGATGCCCGATAAGAATGGCTATTTTGGTGAGTACGGCGGACAGATAATTCCACCGCCGCTGATTGAGATCATGAACGAGATCAATGATGCCTACGATAAAGTGGTGCAAACCGAGGCGTTTCAAAACGAATTGCATGAGCTTTATGCGGATTATGTCGGTCGCCCGAGCCCGATCTATTTTGCCCGGAGGCTGACCGCGCATGTGGGTGGCGCGCGTATTTATCTGAAGCGCGAAGATCTGAATCATACCGGCGCGCACAAGATCAATCACTGTCTTGGCGAAGCCCTGCTGGCCAAACACATGGGCAAAACCAAGGTGCTCGCCGAGACTGGCGCAGGGCAGCATGGTGTGGCCCTGGCCACCGCGTGTGCGCTGGTGGGTATCGAGTGTGAAATCCATATGGGTGAAATCGACATAGAGAAAGAGCACCCGAATGTCACTAAAATGAAAATACTCGGCTGCACCCTGGTGCCGGTCAGTCGCGGTACCCGAACCCTGAAGGACGCGGTAGACAGTGCTTTTGAGGAGTACCTGACAGATCCGGTTAACTATTTTTATGCCATCGGTTCGGTGGTGGGGCCGCATCCTTTCCCCAAAATCGTGCGTGACTTTCAGAGCATTGTCGGCAAGGAGGCACGCGAGCAGTTTCTGGCAAGAGAACAGAAACTGCCCGATGTGCTGGTCGCCTGCGTCGGTGGCGGCTCTAATGCCATAGGTCTGTTTACCGCCTTTATTAACGATGAATCGGTGAAAATGATTGGCGTCGAACCGGCGGGTAAAGGACTGGATACGATTGACCATGCCGCCACCATGACACTCGGATCAAAAGGGGCGATTCATGGCTTCAAATGTTACAACCTGCAAGATCAGGAAGGTAATCCTCTACCGGTCTATTCGATCGCCTCGGGTCTGGATTACCCCGGCGTCGGTCCCCAGCACTGCTATTTAAAAGATATCAGGCGGGTGGAATACAAGACCATCGACGACAAGGAATGCCTGGATGCTTTTATGCTGTTATCCCGCAAGGAAGGCATTATTCCCGCCCTGGAAAGCGCCCACGCTTTTGCTTACGCCATGAAAATAGCCAAAGATATGAGCAGTGATGAAACCATTCTGGTGAACCTGTCAGGCAGGGGCGACAAGGATGCCGATTTTGTCACTGAGCATTTGTCGCTCTAGCAGAAGGCGGTATCGGCTGCATTTTTAATTCGTCTGATTATGCCTGAGCATTCGAACCGGCGTACTCAATAAGGATCCGGTCAATCGGAGAAAGGCTTGTTACCCTATTCCCGTCAGTCGGTGAGCGTCTCAGCCTCGACACCAAACATATTTCTGTACAGGACTCCAAAAGCGATAATCATCAACGGCATGGTCCAGATTAGTCCTAAACCTAAAGGGATCGCTGATATAAATACAATAATCGACAGTATTATAAAGAGCGCAAAAACCGAGAACCATCGGCGGGTTATCGCTTTGCGTGAGGTCTCTAACGCCTGCCA
>JAQICG010000214.1 GCA_027858635.1 Gammaproteobacteria bacterium
GGTGAATTCAGTGGCTTCAGGTGCGCTATCTTGCATTCGACAACCTTCCTGGACGCACCGTTATAGAACGCTGCGCACCAATAAGGTGCAGGATCGAGAGCTAAAACACAATTTCTTTCTACCTGATAAGCTATTGGGGTACATATAAGTGTTATTTCCATGGGGTATTCGCCGGATTTCCGCTCAAAACCCACTGACGGACGCCACGCATAAAATTGGTGCGCTTATTGCATAGAGCAAGACAGACAGGCATTTAAGCTATCGACGCTCAGCCATTTCAGGGTTAAGCAACTGAAGTATAAGCGCACTTTCGCAGAGCAGCTTATCACCGATAGCCCTAACAAATTTTAATTGAAATAAACATATTGAGGAAAACGTAATGAGTGGAAATGAATCTCGCGTCCAGGCAATTTATCAAATCACCAACCGCGAACCCATGGCTTTAGCAACTCCCGAACCACTATCAAAGATCTGGGCCTGTGATGTCTTTAATCTGGCAAAGATGGAGGAGTCGCTCTCTAAAAACGCCTTCAAAGCGGTCAAAAATACCGTGAAAACCGGCGCTCCGCTGAATGCCGCTACTGCTGATATTGTTGCAGCGGCAATGAAAGAGTGGGCGATGTCCAAAAAAGTCAAGTTCTTCTCTCACATCTTCTTCCCCATGACCAATATCACCGCCGAGAAGCACGACGGTTTTATCGTCACTAACTCGGAAGGCGCCGCGATTACCGAATTTACCGGCAGTCTGCTGATCAAGGGCGAGCCTGACGGTTCTTCTTTCCCCAATGGCAGCATCCGCATGACCAATGCCGCGCGCGGCTACACCGCCTGGGATCCGACCAGCCCAGTCTACATCATGCACACCGATAACGGCTCCACTCTGATGATCCCCAGTGTCTTCATGTCCTGGACCGGTGAGGCGCTGGATAAGAAAATTCCATTGCTGCGCTCCAACAATGCCATGAACACGGCGGCGCAGAAAGTGCTGACCCTGATGGGCGAGACCGATATTGCGCCATTGAATTCCAGCTGCGGTGCGGAGCAGGAATATTTTCTGGTCGATGCCAACTTTGCCAATAGCCGCCCCGACCTTCTACTGGCCGGTCGCACCCTGTTCGGTGCACCGCCTGCCAAAGGCCAGCAGTTTGATGACCATTACTTCGGCGCCATCCCGGCGCGCGTTCAGGTTTTCATGCAGGACCTGGAAGATCAGCTCTACCGGCTCGGCATTCCCGCCAAAACCCATCACAATGAAGTGGCGCCGGGTCAGTTTGAGATTGCGCCCTACTTCGAAGCCGCCAACGTTGCTGCAGATCATCAGCAGCTGATGATGACGCTGCTGAAAAGCACTGCCAAAAAACACGGCTTCGTCTGCCTGCTGCACGAAAAACCCTTTGCCGGCATCAACGGTTCCGGCAAGCACGTTAACTGGTCGGTGGGCAATGTCACTCAGGGCAACCTGCTCGACCCCGGTAGCACGCCTCATGACAACCTGAACTTCCTGCTGTTCTGCGGCGCGGTCATTCGCGGTGTACATCTTTTCGGCCCTCTGCTACGCGCCGTTATTGCCACCGCTTCCAATGACCACCGCCTGGGCGCCAATGAAGCGCCGCCAGCGATTCTCTCTGTCTATCTGGGCGATCAGCTGGAAAATGTATTCCAGGATATCAAGGACGGCAAGCTCGCCAGCAGTGAAGTCGGCGGCCTGATGGATCTGGGCCTTTCCCAGATTCTCAAGTTTGAACGCGATCCGGGCGACCGTAACCGCACTTCGCCGTTTGCCTTCACCGGCAACCGTTTTGAATTCCGCGCGGTCGGTTCATCACAGTCGGTATCCGGCCCACTGATAGCGATGAATACCATTCTGGCCGACTCACTGAACTGGATCGCCGGTGAGCTGGAAGCCCAATTGGGCAAGGGCATCAATCAGGACGACGCGGTATTCGCAGTACTCAAAGAGCTGATGAACGAACATGGCAATGCCGTATTCGGCGGCGACGGTTACTCTTCAGACTGGCACACCGCCGCCGTTGAGGAACGCGGTTTGAAGAACATCCCCACCACTGCCGACGCTTTGCCGGCGTTTCGCGAAGAGTCGGTGAAAAATCTGTTCAAAAACACCGACGTACTTTCACCGGTCGAACTGGAAAGCCGCTATGAAGTCTATGCTGAGCAATACATTCTCTCCATCGAGGTAGAGGCGAAGCTGATGGTAGAGATGGCAAAAACAAGTATCTATCCGGCCGCCATCAGCAATCTCTTCGAACTGTCGAGTACCACTTCGAGCATGGCGGAGATGGGCATTGAGATGGATGCCACGGTTGCAAAATCGATCGCTGCTGAAACCAATGCCATGATGGCGGCAGCGGAAAAACTCAGCGCCGCTCTGGAGCGTGATGACTTTGCTTCGATCGAAGAGCACATGCAATATTCGGCCAACGAGATTCACAGCCTGATGGATGAGGTACGCGAGCATGCTGATCTGCTGGAGACTGAAGTCGCCGATGATCTGTGGCCATTGCCCAAGTACCGTGAAATGCTGTTTATCAAGTAACGGTAATTGCTGCTGCATTAAAGCCGAGAAGGCCGCTAGATTTAGCGGCTTTTTTTTCGCCATGAAATAAGTATTGAGACTGAAGCAATCCCGATCAAACGCTATTTTTAGTGTGATTGCTCATAGTAAGATGCATGCATTGTTATGACTGGATGCGACAGTAGCAACCACGCCGGAGATAGATTTTCAGGATTTTTTTGAAGAAGGTTCCGCAAGCATGAAAAGAGTATCGGGAGTCTGGTTCGCAAAAACATTATGGCTGTGCATGATGTCTTCGAATCTGCTGGCAGAAACGACGGAGACATCGTGGGAGAAAATCAGGGAAGAACAGGGCATCGTTGTCTATGCGCAGGAAATCGAAGGCT
>JAQICG010000218.1 GCA_027858635.1 Gammaproteobacteria bacterium
CGTTGCAGAAACCGAAGTCGCAGTGCTGGCAGCGTTGTTACTGTCAATGCGCCAGAGCTGTCCGCCCATGTCACCGGCATAGAGGCGGTCGGTATTACCATCCCCGTCTACATCGATAGGCGTAATGCGCGCCGGAATGCTGTACAGCATGTTAGTCAGCTGCAGGTCGGCACCACCATCAGGGCCCGCCCGCCACAACAGTTCACCCGAATCGGCGTCTACGATGAAGATGCCGCGCCCCATGGTATCGACGCCCCGCGTTGTCAGCACATCCTGGCCGGTATCATAGCCGGCACCGAATATAAGCACAGTTCTTTCCGCACCGTTTATCTTGATCTTTTCTACATTGGGCGCGGACCAGGTCTGACCCATCTCTTCATAGTCGCCGTCAACGGTTCCGCCTTCCAGAACCCAGCGCAGTGTGGGATTATTTCTATCAGTTACATCCATGGAATACATATAACGGCCGCCGCGGCGCATCCCGAAATAGAGATAAACGTGATCGTCCGCACCGGAAATCGTGCCGTCACGATCGACGTCGTTGATCCAGGCGATGACGTTGCCATCCAGGCCATAGGCTTTGCCGGTGGCGCCGGTATCGTCAAAAATATTCTGCAATTTTGGCAGCATCTCCTGCGGCACAAAGGCAAAGTACTCTTCACCGGTCAGCGAATCAACGGCGTGCAGATAGCCGTCGTTGGTGGCCACGTAAGCGACCAGATCAGGATCAGAATTAGGATCAGTAGGGTCTATTAAACCATACTGCACCAGCGCGGGTTCGGCGTGCAGGGGGTCGCCCATTTCACGGCGCACCTCGCTAAAGTCTGAATCACCATCCGTATCTTTAATATCTTCACCATAGGACCAGCGCAGCTAGGCCTCGCGATAAGCGACATCTGCTCCATCAACCAGAACCGTGGGATATCCCGCCACACCACCGAGCATCGCATCTGTAATGCCGTCATTTGTACTCTCCAAACCATTTGCATTAGTTGTTAAATCGCCGGCGCTTGGGGTAAGCAGTCCAGCAGTACCTGAGTAGGTGCCGGTAAAGGTATAAGTGTTGCGGGGCAAAACAATCTTACTCGCTGCACCGCCCTTCGCCGTCTCAGCGCCGTCGGGTGAATCTGCTGTCGCGGTCCAGTAGCTCACCGAAGTTTCTTTAAAGAAGCCGGTGGCGGTATCTATGGCAGGGTCACTGTTCTTGTCCGCCACAAAAGGATTTCCTGTGTCGAACTCCAGCTTGAATTTCTTCAGATTACCTTCCCAGTGCTCGCCCTGTGTTGGCTTGAACAAGGTGAAATACAGGTCTTCCAGGTTGGTGGCGCGGTTGAACGCGTTCACCGATACTGCGGGCGAAGAGAAGGTTGAGTTAACCTTGAGAATCTCGGAGACCAGTTTATTCAAAACGACGACCAGGTCGGCTGTGTTTGCCGCCGGTATGAATCGACCGCCGCCTTTGGTGGCGGTATCTTCCAAGAGCTTCTGGCCGGCTGCAAGCTCATCCGACGCAGTTTCCGGGAAGGCAAAACCGACGGTGTAGGTAGTTATGTTCTGATCGCCTTCGTGTGCGTCGAATTCACGCTCTGCGACATCGTTGTTCAACGCCCAGTCGGCCATTTCGTCCAGGCAGTTATCTATGGTTGAATCGGCGACAAAGGCGTCCTGATTAGAATCCACGCCTGCATAGTCCCCGGTGTTACACGAGTCGGAATCAAAGCCGGGAATGGAATCACGCTCGGCCTGATCGATATAATCATAGCGGGACAGGCCATTGGAGACGACAACGATGTAGCTTTTCTGACAGGTTTCGGTAATCGGCGTCTCATAAGAACTCGAATTACCATTTTCCTTGGCACCTCCATTGGTTGAAGGGCTCGCATCATCTCCAAAATAAATGGCCTTGCCGCCGAAATACCTCAGCGCCTCAAAATAGGTCTCGGCGATAACCGGGTCGGTTCCCGTATTCATTGTCTTCAAACGTGAATAGAAATCGTTGCGGCCCAGATTCACGTCCTGCACCGGATATTGCACCGAGCCACCTTCACTGCCCTCAGTATCATCATGGTTTCGATCATACTGCATCAGACCGATGTTGACATTACTGGCGCTTTTCACCAGATTGTTGATGGCGCCTTTCAGCTGATCAAACAAAATCTCGTCAGATTCAACCACAGCAGGATCAACCAGATAGTTCAGATAATTGCCGGCGAACAGCACGTAGTTGTTGGCGTTGTTGGCCCAGACCACGTCGGCGACACTAAGGTCCACATCATTCGTCCAGCCGCCACTGGTGTGAATAATATAATTTATTGCGCTAATATTTTTCTCGCCATGAATGCCATGATCCTGAATACATTCCACTTTACTGGTGGCATTATTTTTCTTCAGGGAATCCCAGGCGGAGCTTTGACCCTGGGTGAGCAACTGCGCGACCTGCCCTGAATACATACCGGTGGTGTAGAGGGAGCCGGTAAATTCGCCCTGGAAACCCGCTGAGACAGTCACTTCTGTGTCCGGGTCCGTGTCCGTGTCCGTGTACGTGTACGCTGTCGGGACATATTCTTCCAGAGAACTCTGGCAAGTATTGGCAGCCCAGTTAAAATAGTCGCCGTTGGTTGCCGGAATGGAGCCGTCGTCGGTGTAGTAGATTTTATCCACAGCATAACCTGCGTCAGCATAAGTCGTTGTGTGATCATAAGGCACAGAAGACGGCAGGGTGGTCGCCATGTTTGCCGAGGAGTCCATGATAAACATGATGTTGGGCTGGGCCAGCGGCCCGACCAGATTGGCGTCGGTATAGATTTCGATATCGTCTGCATACACCGGTGTTGCCAGGCAGCCGCCGAGTATAAACCCGATACAGGTTTTATTGATTACTTGATATGCGCTTTTCATGGCCGACCTCTTTGACTCTCTGTTTAAACATCAATGAACGAGCTGTTTATTATTTATTACTGTTTCCAGCGGATGGTTTGCAGTTCCCGAGTATCCGGATTGAACGATACCTGTGCCTGGTTACCGGCCTGCATTTTGGCCTCC
>JAQICG010000183.1 GCA_027858635.1 Gammaproteobacteria bacterium
AATGCGGCGAGTCGAAAGAGGCTAAAGAGGCAGAAGGCAAATGCGGCGAGTCGAAAGAGGCTAAAGAAACAGAAGGCAAATGCGGCGGTGATAAAGCCGAAAGTAAGCCCAAAGTACAGGAAGCCAAATGCGGTGAAGGCAAGTGCGGCGGAGCGAGCTAAGTATTTAACCGCTCGATCAGTTATGACCAGGGACGGTTTATTAATGGCAAATAATCAAGGTAACAAGAGCGATTATGAAACGGATACTTAATAAATTATACGAAACACTGAACATCACAAAATCGGCTGGCTTTCTCGCGCCGCTGGCATTACGATTGTATCTGGTGCCGATATTCTGGATGGCGGGAACCAGAAAACTAGCCAATATGGATTCCACCATTGAATGGTTCGGCAATCCGGACTGGGGTCTCGGCCTGCCGTTTCCTGAAATTATGGCCTGGGCTGCGGCCCTGACGGAATCGGGCGGTGCCATATTATTGCTCGTCGGGCTGGCTGTTCGCTGGATAACGATTCCGCTGATGGTAACGATGCTGGTGGCCATGTTTACGGTGCATTGGCAAAACGGCTGGCTGGCCATCGCGGAAGGCTCGGACAGTCTTTTTGCCAATGATCGTACTGTCGCCGCAATCGAACGCCTTAATGTCTCCAAAGATATTTTAAGAGAACACGGTAATTACAGCTGGCTAACAGAACACGGCAGTATTGTTATGCTCAATAATGGTATCGAGTTCGCGACTACCTATTTCATTATGCTGCTGGTGTTGTTCTTCTACGGCGCCGGGCGTTATCTCTCTATCGACTACTGGTTTAAAAGGCACTGGCTAAAAACTTAGCTTGAAAAATCTTATAGGTTGTATCAATAATTGAGATTTACTGTTTTGCGGATAAAGGCTACCTTATATTAAGTCATTATTCTATAAGGTAACTATTTTGGGCAAAAATGCATTACACACTTCACACTCCAGAAATGTTGATGCTGAACAGGTTGCGTCGATGAGGGAAGAGATGCTGCGCTTTACCACTTTGCAGCTGCGCGATGCGGTGCTGGCCGAGGATGTCGTCCACGAAGCCATTAGCGCCGCCATCTCATCAGCCCAATACAATGGCCGGGGCAGTCTTAAGAGCTGGGTATTTGCCATACTGCGAAATAAAATTATTGATGTTATCCGCGAGCGCAATCGCCACCCGACCGAATCTTTTATCGAAGACGATGAGAATGATGATGCGTTTGATGGCAAAGGCCACTGGAAAAAAACACATAAGCCCTCTGACTGGGGTCAACCTGAAAATAATCTAGATAATGAGCAGTTCTGGGTCGTTTTTGAAATCTGCCTTAATCATCTGCCGGTCAATACCGCCCGTGTGTTTATGATGCGGGAACACCTCGGGTTTGAGCTTAAGGAGGTGTGCAGGGAGCTTAATCTGAGCGACAGCAACGCCTGGGTGATCATGCACCGCGCACGCTCGCAGCTACGAAAATGTCTGGAACTTAACTATATACGGGGAGGGCGGCTCTCATGATGAATTGTAAACAGGCGACCCGCCTGGTATCGCAGTCACAGGATCGGGAGTTATCCCTGCCTGAACGTATTCGCCTGCGCTTTCACCTGCTGATGTGTTCAGGCTGCTCTAATTATAATAAACAGATGAGTTTTATCCGCAAGGCCATGCAGAAACTCAGAGAGCGTTAACTCATATAATGGCAATTAATACTCGCTGTGGAACCGTTTGTTGCAATATAGGACCATTCAGTCCTATAATGTACCCATGACTGCTGGCAGACCTTTACAATTTGATCCCGACACAGCGCTTGAATCCGCCATGCAGCTTTTCTGGCAAAAAGGTTACGAGTCGACTTCGCTGAATGATCTACTGAAAGCGACCGGGCTTTCGAAAAGCAGCCTGTATCAGACCTTTGGCAACAAGCACCAGTTGTTTGAACAGAGTATTGCCCACTATCGCCAGCACCTGGTGCAGGATCTGAAAGCGATGCTGAGCAATGCCCGGTCAGGTCGCCAGTTTATCGAGAAGATATTCTTCAGTGTTGCCGATGAAGTCAAAGGTAAAAATTCCAGACGCGGCTGCCTGGTCATGAACACCGCCTCGGAATTCGCACAAAGCGACCCGGTGATCGCCAGACTGGTGAAACAGGGTACTAAAGGTTTTTACGATGTTTTCGAGACAGCAGTAAGACGCGCACAAAACGAAGGTGACATACCGGCTAATAAAGATGCCCGGACACTGGCGATCTACCTCGTCAGCTCAATGAGCGGGCTTAAAACACAGGTTAAAGCCGGCGCCAGTGCAGTAGATATTAATTCAACAGCAAAAATAATTCTTTCCGCGCTATTTTGAGTTTTTTTGCTTTTTTGTGGACCGAAAGGTCCCGATAACACAGGCTGAGCCTGTCAACTTTGAGGATAACGATTATGCAAGACTTTCCATATCACACAAAAGAAACTGCGCCGAAACAGGCACTACCGATTTTTGAGAGCGCCGAAAAAACCTACGGCATGGTACCGAATCTCTATAAGAAAATGGCTGAATCCCCGGCTCTGCTCAAAGGCTATACCAGCTTGAGCGATATATTCAGCAACAGCTCATTAAGCCCGGTTGAACAGCAGGTAGTTCTAATCGCCACCAGCGCCACAAATAAATGCGAATACTGCGTCAGTGTCCACAGCGTTATTGCCGACATGATCAAGGTTCCGCAGGAAGTCACCGCCGCTTTACGCGAAGGTCATGATATACCGGACACACGCTTACAGGCACTGCGTAAATTCACGCAGTCAGTGGTTGATGCCAGAGGCTGGGTCGATGAATCCGAAGTCAATGCGCTCATGGAGCACGGTTACACACGACAAAATGTGCTGGACGTCATTCTTGGTGTGGGCATGAAGACTCTGTCAAATTACACCAATCATCTGGTTGAAACAGAGCTGGATGAGCCTTTTCAGGGCAGAGCCTGGAAACACGGTGCCTGATTAATTTAAAACTGTATGGGCTGAGCATTGAAGGAAGCGCATTGCGTCTGTATTTCTGATCTCAGCCCTGAGGATAAAATCATGATTGGTCATAATAAGAATCTGGAATATTCACTGCTATTTCTTCGCCTGTCAGTGTTTCTCGTTATGTTCATGTGGACTATCGATAAATTTATCAATCCTGAACATACGGCCGGTATATACGAAAGTTTCTATTACATAGCAGGACTGGAGACTGCTCTCGTATATGCAATAGGAACCGTAGAGATAATCCTACTGTTAATGTTTCTCGCCGGTTATAAAAAGCTATACAGCTATGGCATCGTCCTGGCCATTCATGCAATATCCACCTTGTCCTCATTTAAACAGTATCTTGCACCTTTTGATGGTGCAAACTTGTTATTTTTTGCTGCCTGGCCCATGCTGGCGGCATGTTTGACTTTATTCATGTTACGTGACGAGGATAAAAAGTTAAGTATTGATTAAATATACACATGTATTCCTGTCGATGCATATTGAAGAGTTTCTAAAAGCGGAGTAAAAGATGGAACACATTCACAATAATGCGTTTCGTGATGTACGCAACTACCCTGAAAAATTCCTTAAAATTATCGGCGACAAACTTTGTCTTCCGGTGACATACAAAAAGTCGTGGGATGACGGTTTTGCTGCCAGAGGCTGGAAACTTGATGCCAGCATCGGTGATCCTCAAATCATAGCCAGTACTCGCGAGACCGGTGAAAACATAAATACGTCCGTTTTTGTTCACGACATTCTGGATCATTTCCTTTCCGGCTTTGGCGTCAGTGGCCATCGCAGCGAAGCCATGGCGTTGATGCAATTATCAAAACGTACCGGCTCTGATCCGCGACCGGACTATGAGCAAAACATCAGGGAGGACATTCTTAACGGGTACGTCAATGGTGAACCCTTTGCGGAATTTCTGCCCGATCAGATCACAGAATTATTACCTTCCGATACTAAGATGTCCGATAAGGAAATTAGCGCTTTTCTAAAACAAAATATTACCGCCAACTATCTGAACGATATTCTTGTCCAGCATTTTTTCACACTGGGCAAGGCTGGAGAGAATCATGCCATTGCCAGCCGGAGGAAGCTGGGTTTAGTACCGGATAAACAGACCGAAACAGGGCTGACGTTGCAAAAACTGCTGGAGCACATCGACTCAGAAGTGAAACAAGCAGATATAGACTCGCTTGAGGGATTTATCAGCATTGATAACAGCCATGTGATCTTTACTGCAAAAGGGAGCAGTCAGCTCGTATTATCAGAGCCTTATCAGATTGTTATTCGTTCATAGTATCGACTTTCAGCTTGTAGAGATCTGCAAGATTATGCACCAGCCCCCGCTAAACCAATTGTGCTGCGGTTTTCCCCCTCAGATGATTAATGTCCATGTCATCACGCGCCGCGAAGTGTGACGAATGCTTTGTATTGAAAAAATCAATGTAAAAGTATCTGCTTCAGCGCGGTAGGGTGCAAAAAACGCAGAGCATTGCACCGTATGAAATAAATCTAGAGTTCAGATCCCACGATTCCTCTTTAAAGGAGCTGGCCGGCCTGTTCGGAGTATCGCCTTCGCGCATATCGCATATCCAGCTATCCATGGACACCGGCCGGTTTTCGCCGTTGCAACGAAAGGCTGTGAAGCAGTGCAAAGTCAAGCAATGACCCCATGACACTCCAAATGTATGAAGATATTGAATTTGACCGGCATGAGAGAACTGGCAGGCCGTTAAACGCAGAACGATTTATAGAAAAAGCAGAGCAGCTATTATGTAGAGATTTGAAAAAGAAAAGGCCAGGGCCGAAGGCTGATAATGCGGGCAATTAAGTATTGTGTCCCCAGAATTCCCCAGAATTCTATTAAGAGGTGCGCAATGTCTGCACGTCCATTTTGATTTTCATGTGTACGCCCAGCATCGGCATGAACTACGGGGAGGATTTCCGCGCAATCTGTTAATCGGTTGGAGGCCACTGCTGCGCAGCATGTAACACGCGCAGTATTCGTACCGTCAAGGCATCCTCCTGGTACACGAGGATATAGTTCGACCAGACGACGAGTTCCCGGGTCCCTTCAACTCGGCCTGGACGGCCTATTTTGGGGAACTCCGGCAACTTTTCAGCTTTCATCTCGATGTCATCTTTTACGCGCTGTGCTGCATCGGGATTATCATCAGAGATGTAATCGACAATCCCCAGTAGGTCGGTACGAGCCAGTTCCAGCCATTCCAGTTCAGGCACGGCTGCGCTTCCTGTCGATCAACGCTTGCGCCTCATCCATTACCTGTTGATGAGGAACGGTAGGTCGCGCGTCAGCCAGAGCCTCTTTCACTTTGTCGCGAAACCAGGCGTCATGGGCTTCCGGATCAGCCGTTAGCCCAATGGGCAACCCGCCCTCCTTGGTTATGCGGGTTAGAAGGATGCGGACGGCGTCTGATACCGTCAGGCCAAAGCTGGCGAGCTTTTCCGCTGCATCAGCCTTCAGCTCGTCGTCCACACGAACGTGCAGCATTGAAGTGTGAGCCATGATAAATTCTCCGATTGTTATGCATGACCCTATTATGTATCTCAAATGAGATACGGTCAAGCTACTACGTCCCCCTTTACCTTATAACCCGTTGCTCTGCATGTAACAGGATGTGCAAAGTCAAGCAATGACCCCATGGCACTTGCTGCGGTTTTCCCCCCTCAGATGATTAATGTCCATGTCATCACGCGCCGCGAAGTGTGACGAATGCTTTGCATTGAAAAAATCAATGTAAAAGTATTTCATTCAGCAGGTAAAAGGGGTCAGATACTGTCTTAAAAATCAAGTAAGGTAAAAGGGGTCAGGTCTAGATTCGTAGCATCACCCCTGCTAAAAGGTACTAAAAGGTACTAAAAGGTACTAAAAGGTACTAAAAG
>JAQICG010000024.1 GCA_027858635.1 Gammaproteobacteria bacterium
ATCTTCTTTATTTTCTTTCTCATGAGGCAAGCTTGCTGTCTTCACGGATTCGCTGCTAGTTGATTTTGAAAGTTTGGGCGCGCTTTTATGTGAAACTGCTTGATTACCAGCAGGATGAGCTACACCACTGTGCTTCACATAATCACTTTGGTTTAATTTAAAAAAAGAGACCAAAGCATCCAGTTCCTGCGCCTGCGCACCCATGGCTTCACTGGCGGCAGCGGCTTCTTCTACCAGAGAGGCATTTTGCTGTGTCATTTCATCCATCTGTAACAGGGCTTTATTGACCTGATTAATGCCATCAGACTGCTCCTTACTGGCGGCGGCAATTTCAGCGACGATATCGCTGACCTTCTTTACTGAATCGACAATCTCGGATAAAGCACCACCGGATTCACTTACCAACCTTGAACCATTCTGCACATTTTCTACACTATTTTTAATCAGCTCCTTAATTTCTTTGGCTGCGGTCGCACTGCGTCCGGCCAGATTTCGCACCTCGCTGGCCACCACAGCAAAACCGCGCCCCTGTTCACCTGCACGCGCTGCCTCGACCGCGGCGTTCAAAGCCAGTAAATTAGTCTGGAAAGCAATTTCATCAATCACGCCAATAATATCCGCAATCTGCTTGCTGGCAGCGTTAATCTCACTCATAGCAACGACCGCTTCATTCACCACCATACCCCCTGTGTCGGCCTGTTCACGAGCAGCAATCGCCAGCTGATTGGCATGCTGTGCATTTTCAGAGTTCTGATTAACCGTGCCAGTCATTTCTTCCATACTGGAAGCAACTTCTTCAAGGCTTGATGCCTGCTCCTGAGTACGTTGACTTAAATTAGTATTCCCCTGCGAGACCTGCTCAGAAGCTATATTGACTTCGCTGGCGCCTGATTTAATGCCACCAATAATTTCTGTCAATTTTTGAACTGTCTGCACAATGGAGGCATAAACACCAACTGCATCCTTATCCAGCTTCATCTCCAGATGGCCTTGAGCCAGCGCCTCGGAAATCTTCATCAGCTCAGCCGGATCCTGACCCAGCTGCATTTTTACACTGCGCAGGATAAAGAAGCCCATCATTATTGAAATCAATACAGCAATAATAACGACGATGATCATCATGCTGTTCGAGATATTGATGACTGAATTGATATTTCCCATCTCCGCTTCGATAGTTTTGTTACCCAGCGATTGCATCTCTTCTAGCACAGCCAGCATGGCAGCAGAGACAGTCTCATATTCCTTGCGGGCATCATAGTAAGCATTGAATGCTTCGATACTTTCTGTAAAATCATTGATGTGTGTGGTGCGCCCCTGTGCCAGAGCATCGCTGTAGCTCAGCCCCTTGTAGAATCCATCAGCGACATTGTTTTTCTTGAAGACCGGATGTGCAATAACCGCCCTAACTTCATCATCCAGCATTTTGTTACTTTCCTGAATGCCCGCTATTGACCCCTTAAGGTCAATAAACTCCAACATCCGGCGGTAGAAATATATGGATTTTAAGATTCCGATCTGGGACATCATCGCACCATCAGCCGCCGTCCATGCATGTTTTATGCCGGTATCCCAGCTGATTATCTTGTTCGGGTTTTTACTCATCTGGTCAAAAATACCATCACCGATTTCCTCTGTTTCGGTCATCAGCATCTGAAACTCAAAGAAATTGTCTTCCAGACGATTGTCGATAATATTAAACACCTTAAAACGCTCAAGTACCCTGTCTGCGGCTTCCATGTAAGTTTTTTCAGCATCATCTGCCTGTCTAATATTGTCCTCGCCGAGTAAACCGCTCTGCTTCATTCGCAACAAAGCCTCATGAGCTTGATCTGAAAACAACTTAATTTCCTCAGCTACGTTGTCATACTCAGCAAAACCGGAAAAAACCTTATCAATGACCAGCATTTGAGTCTGCATATTGATCGCACCATCCTTTGCCCCATCGGCTGTATCCCAGGCAGGCCCGGTGACATAGTGCAGAGATTCACTCAGACGGGTCACACCGTAATATCCAGTGACGCCACTAATAGCAACCAGCGTAGTCAATGTTACAAACGCTGCAGAAATCTTTGATGCCATTTTCATGTTACTTAGCTTCATTTTTTCCTCTTCTTAATTACAGTATGCCGGTGCAAAAAGCGCCATCTATAAGATGGCATCTTAATAATCATAAAAATAAAGTTATGTTCTATTTATTGTGACGCCTTACTGAACCAAAACCCATATTATTCCCGAGTATAATCTATAGATCTAAAAACAGCTCAGTTTATAGCCTATATAAAAAGCTATTTTTCAAAAAAGTTCTGTTCCCCCTTCTCCCATCGTGGCCTGTTTAACCGGATTTTCCTTTTCCAGCTGCTTACGAACCATGGCTACATCCACCTGCATGGCAGATAAAATTTGTCCAAACTCACTCTGGCTGCTATTTTTCAACAGATTTACATTGAGATTTAATCGCTCAAATAACTGTTCAAGTCCGTCCGATCTAGTTCGACAGTGACTAACCAGCTGTTGTACGATATCCTCAAACTGAAAGGAGCGAACCACTGCAGAAAGGTTCTGATCTATCATCCTGCTCAATGCCTGATATTCCTGCTGTTTTTCCATGCTGACCACATTACTCTCGAACGACAGGCTTTCAACCAGTTTATGTTGCTCTTTTAATTGTACACTCAAACTATTCAGACTCTGCACCAATGTCCTGATCGCATCACTGACCACAGATCCCATCTGGGATAGTTCATCACGAATCTCGGCATGCTCACGCATAATCAAGCCATGCAGTTCATTTTCCAACCCGTATAATAATACCAAAGCCTCAGAGGACTTCTCCTGTTTTATAATCACACAATTCCTCTTCGTATTTTCATTTGGCCCATGGGATCTGCTTCGCGTTATTTCGCATCACGAATTAACTGCTCGAGTTTTTGAGCTATTTTATTTAAAGGTAGCACAAAATCTGCGGCTTCGAGCTTAACTGCTTCGCCTGGCATCCCCCAGACGACACTGCTATTTTCATCCTGAGCAATGGTTTTGGAACCCGAGTCATGCATTACTTTCAGACCCCGTGCACCGTCCGCGCCCATACCTGTCAGTAGTATACCTACTGCATTGTCTCCGGCAGCGGCTTCCACTGAACGAAACATTACATCAACTGACGGTTTATGCCGATTACAGAGATCACCGTCATCAAGCTTTATATAATATCGAGCACCATCTCGAAACAGCATCAAATGTCTGTCACCGGGAGCAATATAGGCATGACCCGGCAAAACATGCTGGCCGTCCCGAGCCTCACACACCGCCATGGGCGAAAGACTATTCATACGCATGGCAAAAGCTTCACTAAATGCCCGCGGTATATGTTGTGCGATGACAACACCGGGCGAATCGGGTCGCATATTTATCAAAATTTCTTTAATTGCTTCAGTGCCGCCAGTAGAAGCGCCTATCGCGATTATTTTTTCTGTCGTCTTTAACTTGCTGTAAGGCCTGTCTTTACTCAGATTATCCAGCGAGCTGATTTTTTTTAGTCGCTCGGTTTCCGTAACAGGAATTTCTGATACATTTGGCAGAACCCGGGCACCCGCAGCCGCCTTAACCTTGGCGATAATCTCTTCAGAATATGTGCTCAGCTCATGCGCCAGATCAATCATCGGTTTACTGATGTAATCAATTGCACCGATGCTCATCGCTTCCAGAGCTATATCCGCTCCCTGTTGTGTCAATGATGAAATCATCACCACTGGCATAGGCCTGAGTCGCATCACATTGCGAAGAAAACTGATGCCGTCCATTTTTGGCATTTCAACATCCAGAGTTAAAACATCCGGATGCAGACGCTTAATCTTTTCTCGTGCGATAAACGGATCCATCGCCGTACCCACAACTTCAATTTCATTATCGGAAGACAGAATCTCCTTTAAAATTTTTCGTACAACGGCTGAGTCATCAACAATGAGAACAGTGATTTTTTTCATAACATACTTTGTGAAGATAAAGCTTTATTCAATTTGCTTCCAACCTGGTCTAAAAAAGATCAACCTTCCCTTCAATTTTCTTCTCTTTAAGTGTTTTAAGATATTCCAGTTCTCTTCTGGTGAGCGTGTCGTTATGTACAGAGTTGAGACGTTTAATACGCACTCTTCCTGTTAAAGGAAAATACTGTACCTTTCGTGGCCAGAACCCTCGAGTATCCTCTGACTCAATCCGAAGTCCTTCTTTTTGCAAGTACTGTTTAACAAAATCAACATTTTTGCCACCGATATCGGTGTTGATATTCAGGACTCTGCCGCCCCCAAATAGCTTAACCTCAAGATTCTTTCGTTTGCCGCCACTAGCAAGAATAACGTTAATGAGTCGCTCCATAGCAACATTGCCATATCGGGTTTCAGCACTAACCGGGGTATTTACCCATGCCAACGAACGGCTACGTTCCTGACTATCCGGCAACATGAAGTGATTCATGCCACCCACACCCATGATTTTGTCACGAACGCAGGCAGAAACACAGGAGCCTAAAACTGTGGTGATCAATTCTCCGTGCATGGATACATAAAACTCACCGGGCAGTAGTTTGGCGGCAAAAATATTATGCTGCTTATCCCAGTAACGATTAATATGCTCAAAGCCTTGAAGCAACGGTGGCGCTGAGCTCATGTCGACGGTGCTGTTAGTGTATCTGGAGATGCTCATCGGATTTTCCTGTGAATGGTTCGCCCTATCGTACTGAACCTTTGTGTCAAACCAAACAAGCTCTCGGAATGCCCAACAAACAAACAACCGTCTTTGTCCAGATACTCTGCGAACCGATCAAGCAAATCTACGCGAGTTTCACGATCAAAATAAATGGTCACATTACGACAGAATAT
>JAQICG010000068.1 GCA_027858635.1 Gammaproteobacteria bacterium
CTTCTCTCTTCACTCGTTTTAATACTGTCTACCGGTCTGTTTCACCAACCGGTGATGGCTGCGGGCTCATCGGGGCTGTTCGACTCATTCGGCATGAATTCGCAGGACGATATTCTGGATGTGGACGAGGCTTTCAAGTTAGACACTGAAATCAAGAATAATACCTTTGTTGCCCGCTGGCAGATTACCGAAGGCCATTATCTATATCGCGATAAAACCAGGATTCTGACCGATGACCCCGAGGTTAGAACCGGCAAACTGCAGCTGCCTGCGGGCGAAGCCAAGGATGACCCCATCTTCAACGCCACGCTTTTTGTCTATCATCAGGACGTGGCAGTCGAACTGCCTTTCAGTTACAGCGGCGTCGAAGACAGGGAGGTTGTATTCAACGTTAAATATCAGGGCTGCTCGGAAATTTCCGGCATCTGTTACCCCCCCCAAACCAGAGCAGTGTCGGTGAAGCTGCCGGCGGCAGACGCTTCGGCCACCAATACTTTCTCTGCCGATACCTCAGGCGAAGCGCCGTCCACCGCGGCGACACAGAATAAAGCCGAAGAGGTCTCCGAACAGGATCAGATGTCCAATGCGCTGCGCTCCGGCAATACCTGGATTACCCTGCTGGCCTTCTTTGTAGCCGGGCTTTTGCTGGCATTTACCCCTTGCGTATTCCCGATGATTCCCATTCTAATGGGCATTATCGTGGGCCAGGGTGAGGCGCAGAGTGCGAGAAAATCTTTCACACTGTCGCTGGTTTATGTGTTGGCGATGGCTTCAACCTATACCATCATCGGCATTCTGATCGGGCTTTCGGGCGAGAACATCCAGGCCTGGTTCCAGAACCCCTGGATCATTGGCAGCTTTGTCGCCATTTTTATTGCTCTGGCCTTTTCCATGTTCGGCTTCTACGAACTGCAGATGCCGGCTTCGATACAAAACCGGCTGGCTCAAATCAGCAACAACCAGCGCGGCGGCACTTTGCTGGGCACCGCCATCATGGGCTTTCTTTCCGCCCTGATTGTCGGCCCCTGCGTCACTGCCCCGCTGGTGGGTGCGCTGATTTATATTGCGGAAACCGGTGATGCGATTCTGGGCGGCATGGCGCTGTTCGCGCTGAGCATGGGCATGGGCGCACCGCTGCTGGTGCTGGGCGCTTCTGCCGGAAAAATACTGCCCAAGGCCGGTGCCTGGATGGAAACAGTCAAAGCCGTATTTGGCGTTATGCTGCTGGCGCTGGGCATCTGGCTGCTGGAACGCGTGGCACCGGCAACGGCCACCATGGCGCTGTGGGCCGCACTGCTCATCATCTCCGCCATCTACATGGGCGCACTCGACTCGCTCGATAAAAAGGACTCCGGCTGGCATAAACTCTGGAAAGGGCTGGGCATTATTCTGCTGATTTACGGCATCATCATCTTCATTGGTATGGCATCGGGCAACAGGGACATTTTTCACCCCCTTAAAGGCCTGAGCACTTCCGGCACCACGCTGAGCACCGGTCAAAATGCAGGACAGTCTCAGGCATCTGCGCATCTGGAGTTCCAGCAGATCAAGGGTGTCGAAGGCTTAAATGCCGCGCTGGCCCAGGCCAAAGCTCAGAATAAACCGGTGATGCTCGACTTTTATGCCGACTGGTGCGTCTCCTGCAAGGAAATGGAGATGCTGACTTTTTCTAACCCGACTGTTCAGCTGGCACTTGAAGGTGTTGTGCTATTGCAGGCGGACGTCACCCCCAACGATAAAAAAGACCGGGATCTATACAAACACTTCGGCATCATCGGCCCGCCTTCCATTATGTTTTTTGACCGCGACGGCAATGAACTGAAAAACTTTCGCATAGTGGGTTACAAAAACGCAGAGCAGTTCACCCAGCATATCCAGCGTAGCGGTTTTAAAGAATGAAAAGTTTGCCTAAGAGCCTGCTGCTGATCGCAGCGATCATTTCACTGGCGACACTGTCGAGCTTTGCCGTGCAGCGCTATATGGCGGAAGACAAGGTTATTAGTGACCCGATCGTGATGCGCCCTGAATTTGCCATTGCCGACCTCAATGGCCAGGTTAGAAACATCAAGGAGTGGGATGGCCAGGTTATTCTGCTCAATTTCTGGGCCACCTGGTGTCCGCCCTGCCTGAGTGAAATACCGGGGTTTATCGAATTGCAGGATCAATATGGTGAGCAGGGATTCCAGGTGGTCGGGATTGCCATTGACGAGGAAGAGGCGGTGCGCGAGTTTGTCGCCCGCTTAAAAATCAATTACCCGGTAATGGCAGCGGAATATGAGGCGCTGGAACTCTCCAGCCGCTATGGCAATCAAATGGGCGCACTTCCCTACTCGGTTTTCATCAATCGCAAAGGTGAAATTAGCGACAAGATCACCGGAGAACTCAGCAAGATCGAAGCAGAAACAATGCTGAAAAAACTGGGCTTCAAACCTTAATTTTTAATAAATTTCACGAAAATATCATTAATGTCGCCGAAACTGTAGACATGTTCAATTCTTTTATGCAAAATCATTAGCTATTAATCCCTGACCACCCAGAACACCAATAATAATGCCCGATTTACTTGTCATCAATGGCCCTAATCTTAATCTATTAGGCACTCGCGAACCTGAGCATTACGGTTCAGAGACACTCGAAGACATTAATAATAAGCTGGAATTACAGGCATCTCAGCAGGGTTTCAGCCTGGAGTGTGTACAGAGTAATTCAGAAGTCGAACTCATTGAAAAAATCCACCAGGCCAACAATAACAACGTGCGGTTCATTTTGATGAACCCCGCCGCATTTACACATACCAGCGTAGCCTTACGTGATGCCTTAAGCGGGATAGGAATTCCTTTTATCGAAATCCACCTCTCCAATGTTCACGCCCGTGAAGCGTTCCGTAAACACTCCTATTTCTCCGATATTGCTGTTGGTGTTATTTCGGGTCTGGGCGCAACGGGTTATGAACTCGCATTACAAGCCGCGTTACAACAACTCACCAGAGGTTGATCCTTATGGATATCCGCAAAGTAAAAAAATTAATCGAACTGCTGGAAGAATCCGGCATTGCCGAAATCGAAATCAAAGAGGGCGAGGAGTCAGTTCGCATTTCACGCTATGGCTCGGCTCCTGCCGGAGCGCCCATGCAGTACGCGCCGGCACCGGCAGCACCCGTTGCCGCAGCCGCGCCTGCAACCGCCGAAGCCGATGTCGAGGAAGTCCCTCAGGGTCATACTGTTGATTCACCGATGGTCGGCACCTGTTATCTGGCGCCTTCTCCCGGCTCCAAGCATTTCATCAACGTTGGTGACACGGTAAGCGAAGGCGATACCATTTGCATCATTGAAGCCATGAAAATCCTTAACCAGATTGAAGCCGACAAATCCGGCGTTGTTAAGGCGATTCTTGTTGAAAATGGCCAGCCCGTTGAATTCGGCCAACCACTCGTTGTCATTGAGTAAGACTGATTATGCTAGCTAAAGTTGTTATTGCTAACCGTGGCGAAATTGCGCTACGATTTATACGAGCCTGTCGAGAGCTCGGTATAAAAACGGTTGCCATTCACTCCGAAGCAGACCGCGATCTCAAACATGTACGCCTTGCCGATGAATCGGTCTGCATAGGTCCAGCGCCCTCCGAAGCCAGCTACCTGAATGTTCCGGCCATTATCAGCGCGGCTGAAGTGACCGATGCGGTGGGCATCCATCCCGGTTACGGTTTTCTCTCTGAGAATGCCGATTTTGCCGAGCGCGTGGAAAACAGCGGTTTTGTTTTTATCGGACCTAAACCGGAATCCATTCGTATCATGGGCGACAAGGTCGCTGCCATTAAAGCCATGAAAGAAGCCGGCGTACCCTGCGTACCCGGCTCCGGTGGCCCGCTTGATGACCATGCCGACACCAATCTGAGAATCGCGAAAGAGATCGGTTATCCCATCATTATCAAGGCCGCCGGTGGCGGTGGCGGTCGCGGCATGCGCGTGGTGCATTCCGAAGCCGCACTGCTGAACTCAATCGCCCTCACCAAACAGGAAGCGGGTTCGTTCTTCGGCAACGACACGGTTTACATG
>JAQICG010000172.1 GCA_027858635.1 Gammaproteobacteria bacterium
TAGTTATTAAAGTCGGCCATCTGCTGCTCTTTGCTTACTGCATCCATGGCGTCATCGGCCGGTTGTTGAGCGGCCATCTGCGTCGCCGGAGTGTCTGCCGGCGCACTAATGGGGGCGTCGGCTAATGACTGTGCGCGCTCCGGTGACCCCAGTTGCACGATTGACACGACCACCAGCGCTGAGACCGATGCCGCCACGGCCATGCCCGCCAAAGGTCGAGCAAAGGAGTCCAGCCAGGCGGAAAAATCGAACCGGCCTGCTGATCTCAACGGCTTTTTAACGGCGGCTGCGACTTCAACGGGATCGAACGATTCATTGCGCAAGGCTTCATGAATTTGTTGGCTCACATCCACCATCGAGGCCTCGCTCAGTTCACTGCGCAGAGCTTCACCCATGATGTGATAACGTGTCGCCGCAGAATAGCCTTTCGCAATCGTCTGCCCGCTGCTTTCATTCAGCCTGATCAGAGGCTCCATCTCATCTGCGCTCAGAGCATCATCAATGTAAGCCGACATTATCTCAGCGGTCTGTTTTTGATCATTCACATTCATAGTTTACTCACAATAACTTGCGGGGTTATTTACAGGGCTGTAATGCCATAAAAAGATAGTGCTCAGGTCTCACTAACGTTATGACTGTACTCGTCAAGCAATGGTTCCAATTTTTCATCGATCGCCTCACGTGCCCGAAATATGCGTGAACGCACCGTGCCAATCGGACAATCCATGGCGGTTGCAATCTCTTCATAACTCAAACCTTCCATCTCGCGCAGGGTGATGGCCTCGCGCAGATCGGGCGGCAGATGAGTCAATGCCTGATTGATATTCGCCTGAATTTCATCAGCCAGCACTTTACGTTCAGGCGTGACATAATCTTTTAACCAGTCGCTGGCACCGTAATCTTCGGCATCCTGAATATCAATGCTGTTTTGCGCGGAGGTGCGTTTCCTCGCCACCAGATAAATCTTGGCGGTGTTGATCGCAATCCGGTAGACCCAGGTATAAAACGCACTTTCGCCCCGGAAATTGGGCAGTGCTTTATAAGCCTTGATGAAGGTATCCTGGACGACATCGGGCACATCCGCCGGATTTCGCAGAAAGCGCGCCACCAGTTTGCTAACCCTCAACTGGTATTTCAACACCAGCAGATCGAAAGCTTTTTTGTCCCCCTGTTGTACGCGTTCGACCAGCGCCTGATCAATACTTCGTTCATTGCCCATGCAGGCATAACCCCCAAAAATCATCCCGGTCTGCAACAATGGCCTCACACTTTTTAAAGCTATATGGCAAGATCACTTTGTTATAGTCCCTGAATATTATATGTATTTGTATTATTCGATCCGCCTATTATCAAACTATAATCACAGCACTTGCAACATGAACTTATCAGACAGGGCCTTTTTATATCCTTATGACCACCTCGCATTATCATGACGTTCTTATCATCGGCGGCGGCGCAGCGGGCCTGAGTCTGGCATTGCGGCTGGCAGATCATGCCTCGGTTGCCATTATCATGAAAGCCCCGGAAAGAAATGGCAGCACCTATTATGCACAGGGTGGTATCTCCAGTGTAGTCACCACACAGGATTCTTTTAAATCGCATATTGCCGATACCCTGCAAGCAGGCGCAGGCCTGTGTGACCCGGAAACAGTCAAGTTCACCATCAAGCACGGCCCGGAAAATATCCACTGGCTGGAGCAGCTGGGGGTTCCGTTTAGCAAAGAATCTCTCAACAGCGGCAAGCGCAAACTGCATTTGACGCGCGAAGGCGGACACAGCCAACGGCGCGTGATCCACGCCGCCGATGCCACCGGCAAGGCGCTTTCGGATACGCTGTACAACCATGCCCGGCACCACCGCTCCATACATTTCTTCCCCAACCACATGGCTGTCGATCTCATCACCACGGCGAAACAGGGCTTAAACGCAGTCGGTGACAACCAGTGTATTGGCGCTTATGTGCTGAATAAAAAAAACGGTCACGTCGAAACTTTTCAGGCCCGGGATGTGGTGCTGGCGACCGGCGGCGCCAGCAAAGTTTATCTCTATACCAGCAATCCGGACGGCTCCACCGGTGACGGCATCGCCATGGCCTGGCGCGCCGGCTGCCGGGTCAGTAATATGGAATTCAATCAGTTTCATCCCACCTGCCTATATCACCCGGAAGCCTATTCTTTTCTCATCTCCGAAGCCCTGCGCGGCGAAGGCGGCCACCTGCTGCTGGCAGACGGCTCACGCTTTATGCAGCGCTTTGATGAACGCGGCGAACTGGCGCCGCGCGACATTGTAGCCCGCGCCATCGACCATGAAATGAAACGGCTGGGTGTGGCCTGCGTCTATCTCGACATCAGCCACCGCCCGGCGGCATTTATTATTTCGCACTTTCCGACTATTTATGCCCGCTGCCTTGAGCTGGGCTTTGATATCACCAAAGAGCCGATTCCGGTGGTACCTGCGGCGCACTATACCTGCGGCGGCGTGGTCACCAACTTGCAGGGGCAGACCGATATTAATGGCCTCTATACCATCGGCGAAGCCTCGCATACCGGCCTGCACGGGGCCAATCGTCTGGCCAGCAATTCGCTGCTCGAATGTCTGGTGTTTGCGGAATCGGCCAGCCTGGACATTATCGAAAAACTGAAAACACCGACCCGAAAATCTAAAATTGTCCCATGGGATGAAAGCCGTGTTACAGACTCCGATGAAGAGGTCGTGGTCTCCCACAACTGGGATGAGCTGCGCCGTTTCATGTGGGATTATGTTGGCATCGTGCGCACCAACAAACGACTCGAACGCGCCATGCGGCGCATCCAGCTGCTGCAACATGAAATTAACGAGTATTACAGCAACTTCCGCATCAACGGTGACCTTATCGAATTGCGCAACCTGGCGCTGGTCGCCGAACTGATTGTACGTTGCGCCATGGAACGCAAAGAGAGCCGCGGCTTACATTTCTCACTGGACTATGCGCCCGCCGATGAAAACAGCATCGCCAAAAACACCGTGTTAACACCGCAAAGCCCTTCGCCGGAAAACCAGAACCCGTCCATCAGCACGATAAAAACCACACGCTAAGCTTATGCCCATACTCATAGAGCCGCTCATAGAACCGGATGAACTTGAAACCCTGTTGGACAAGCCTGAGGTCGTCATCGTCGATTTATGCAAGGCAAAACAGTATGCCCAGGCACATATTCGCGTTGCAGATTTCGTCAAATACGCAGACATTATTCATAACGAAAAACCGGTGATGGGCCTGCTGCCCGACGCTGCGACTTTCTCCCGGCTGATTTCCGCTTTAGGCATCAATGCACACAGCCATGTTATCGCCTACGACGATGAAGGTGGCGGCTGCGCCTCACGCTTCATCTGGACACTGCATGTCTTTGGCCACGAAAACACCTCTCTGCTCAACGGCGGCCTGCACAGCTGGGCAAACGAAGGCCATCGCCTGAGTGGCGAAGCGCCTACCCCTGCCGAAGCCGGCAACTATGTGCTCAGCAATAGCGGGCGCTACTGCGCGGATCGACAGTACATCCTGCAACATCTGAACGATAAAAATACCGTCCTGCTCGATGCCCGCTCAGCCGCTGAATTCAGGGGTGAAAAAAAATTCGCCGACAAAACCGGTCATATTCCCAGTGCCGTTCATTTTGAATGGACCGAAGCCATGGATCGCGACAGGAATTTACGCCTGCTCCCCGACGATCTTATCGAAAAGCGCTTAGTGCAACTGGGCATCACCCGGGACAAAGAGGTGATCTGTTACTGCCAGTCACACCACCGCTCAGCCTTCTCCTGTTTGATGCTGGAGCATCTGGGCTACGAAAACGTCAAAGGCTATCCGGGTTCCTGGTCAGACTGGGGCAATCAGGCCGATACCCCCGTCGAGTAGCTTCAGGAGAAACGTCTCACTCCAAAATAAAACAGATGCATATTCTCCCCATACTATTGAGTCACATGGAAAGGATACCCTTCAATCAAGACGCGCTGAGAATACATCCGTGTACGCTCGGCAGCAGCATCCCTGCTGCTCGGTCTTGATTGAAGGGTATCCTTTCCATGCGCCTTGTTAGTAAGTAACGAACTAAATCCCTTAGTATCATTAAAGATTATGTGGCTGATTCTAGTGATACACTCGACGCACTATCTTACTGGATAGTCTTTTTCTAAGGATTTTGGAGGTTCAACATTATGGCTCACATTGTAGTATTAGGTGCTGGTATAGGCGGCATGCCTGCTGCGTACGAATTGCGCGAAGTGCTCGGCAATGAACACGAGATTACCGTGGTTAACGCGAACGACTTTTTTCAATTTGTACCTTCCAACCCATGGCTGGCCGTTGGCTTGCGCAAGCGCAAACAGATCACCCTGCCTCTGGAACCGCTTCTTAAGAAACATAACATTAATCTGATTGTTGGCTGGGTCGAAACTATCGATGCCGAGGGCAACCAGCTCATCCTGAAAGATGGACAACAAGTGGCCTATGATTACCTTCTGATCACCACCGGCCCCAAGCTTGCCTTTGATGAGATCGAAGGCAGCGGCCCGGTCAATGGCTTCACACAATCGGTCTGCACGGTCGAGCACGCCGAAAAATCGCATGAAGATTATTTGAAGCTGATTGATGATCCGGGGCATGCGGTAGTCGGCGCTGTCCAGTTCGCCAGCTGCTTTGGTCCAGCTTACGAATACGCCGCCATTCTTGATACCGCGCTACGCAAACACAAGGTTCGCGATCAGGTGCCTATTACTTTCATCACCAGCGAACCCTATATCGGTCATCTCGGCCTGGGTGGGGTGGGCGACTCCAAAGGCATGCTGGAGCACGAATTACGTGAGCGTCATATAAAGTGGATTACCAATGCCAAGGTCACCAAAGTCGAGCCGGGCAAAATGTTTGTAGATGAACTTGATGCCTCGGGTGAAGTCGCCAAACAGCATGAGCTCGAATTCAAACACTCCATGCTGCTGCCCGGTTTCAAAGGCGTAGACCCGGTCGCTAATGTTGAAGGTTTATGCAACCCGCGCGGTTTTGTCATCGTCGACAAGCACCAGCGCAGCCCCAAATACCCCAACATCTATTCCGCCGGCGTATGCATCGCCATACCCCCGGTCGAAGCCACACCGGTACCCACCGGCGCGCCTAAAACCGGCTACATGATCGAGTCCATGGTGACGGCGATTGTGCACAACATCAAAGCCGAATTAACCGGTTATCCCGTGGCCTCCAAAGCCACCTGGAACGCCTTCTGCCTGGCTGATCTGGGCGATACCGGCGTGGCCTTTATTGCCATCCCGCAGATACCACCTCGTAACGTCACCTGGTTCAAAGAGGGCAAATGGGTGCACTGGTCAAAAATCGCTTTTGAAAAATATTTTCTCTACAAAATGCGCAAAGGCATATCAGAACCCTTTATCGAAAAGTGGGTGCTGCGACTGGCAGGCATAGTGCGACTGAAAAAAGATTAATGCGTTATCGAACGGGATTAAATTTCAAAACAATCCCGGTCGGAAACACAACCGGCCATAACTGAAAATGGCCGGCTCCCGCATTTCGTGCAGAGCCGGCCATAGGTCAAAGCCGATTCCGGCACTTCCTATTTTTTCACAAAACGAAAATAAGAAAATTTCTGTTCTTTATTAGCGGGCGTGACATGCAGTTCGCTGCTCTCCTCAACCAGCTCAAAAGCCTCGCCTAACTCAGCCTGAAGTTTTTCAGCATCGTATTGCACAATATCAAGGCCGCTACATTGCGTAGGGCCGCCGATGGCAAAGGCTGCAATAATGACCTGCCCGCGAGACTCCAATGCACGTCGTAGCACCTCAACATAACTTCGCCTATCCGCTTCATCAGTGAGAAAATGAAACACCGCCCGATCATGCCAGAGAGAGTATTGATGCGGTGGATTAAAACAGGTGACATCATCTTCGTACCATTCAACACTACCGGCGCTATCGCCCAGCCTGTTTCTGGCTCAGGCCAGCGCATTGGCGGAAATATCCAGCACACTGACGCAGCTGTAGCCTTCAAGACAGAGATGATCAACCAGCACCGAAGCACCGCCGTCAACATCAATGATGGGCGCATCCAGCGCTAACAGAGAATGGTGGATCATCTGTATTGATAACACCGGCTCAGTAACGTACCAGCTTACCTCCTGCGGCGACTTATCCTTATAAATGTTTTCCCAGTGATCTTTTCTATCCGGCATATCAATGATCCTTTTTGTAATTGTTAATGGTTAACGCTAGGGGCAGCAACCACACAATATTTTTTGCACGCTGATATTTCCTTAGCCTTCTTTTCAAATCGACAACATCGTTTTCCGATAATGTTTTAATTCTGCAATCGAATCCTTGATGTCGTCCATGGCCAGATGGCTGCCTTTTTTGGAGAAGCCTTCCAGGGTGTGCGGTGCCCAGCGCACCGCCAGCTCTTTCAGTGAGCTGACGTCAAGATTGCGGTAATGAAAATACTCTTCCAGTTCAGGCATCCAGCGGGCGAGGAAGCGGCGGTCCTGACAGATGCTGTTGCCGCACATGGGTGATTTTCCGGCGGCTATGTATTTTTTCAGAAAGGAGATAGTAATGGCTTCGGCAGTCTCTTCCGAGATAGCGCTGTTGCGCACGCGTTCGGTGAGGCCGGTTTTACCGTGCTGATTGGTACACCATTCATCCATGCCTTCCAGCTTTTCGTCACTCTGATGCACGACGACGGAGGGACCTTCATCCAGGACATTCAGGTTTTTATCGGTAACGATGGTGGCTATTTCTATGATTCGGTCTGAGAGCGGGTCGAGCCCGGTCATCTCAAGGTCAATCCATATCAGGTTTTCGTCGTTGAGCTGTGCCATGTTCGGTATTTCCTTGTTATTTTACTTCGATTAAAAGTCGTTTAGCTGTTCGGAACAATTCTGAACAGCGGATAATTGTTTTATGCGGATTAGCACCAGCCGGATCGTTCCCGAAACTCAGGGTCATCGAATGATTATTCAACTCAATTCACAACCCTTTGCAGAATTCAAGCTCGGCCCAAATCCTGCCGGACTTGTTTAGTGGCTCTCCGGCACTATAGAATGGATAATACAGCATCAATTGCTATTCTCAAATAAAGGAAATCCATGTCTACGTTTACTCTGTTATTTTTGTTCATGCTGATGGTCTCGATTGGCCTCAGACTGTGGCTATCATTTCGTCAAATTGAGCACGTTCGCCGGCACCGTAACAAGGTTCCGGGATCGTTCACAGACAAAATCAGCCTGGATGAGCACCAGAAAGCAGCCGATTACACCGTCACCAAAACCCGTTTTGGCCGCTGGCCCCTGATTTATGATGCCGCTTTGCTGCTGGCCTGGACGCTGGGGGGCGGTCTGCAATGGCTCGATCAATCGGTAATTTCAATGCAGTTCGGCCCGATAGTCACCGGTATTATAGTGATACTGACTTTCATGCTGATCTCCTCGATTCTGGAACTGCCCTTCTCCATCTACTCAACATTTGTAATTGAGGAAAAATTCGGCTTCAATCGCACCACGGCTATAACCTTTATTATCGACATGTTCAAAGGCGCAGCGCTCGGGCTGTTGCTGGGCCTGCCGTTGCTGTTCGCCATTCTCTGGCTGATGGGGCAGATGGGGGATATGTGGTGGATCTATACCTGGATTCTGCTCTCCGGCTTCAGCCTGCTGATGATGTGGATTTATCCTATCTGGATCGCTCCCCTGTTCAACAAGTTTGAACCCCTGGAAGATGGCGAGACGCTCAACCGCATCAAGGCGCTGCTCGAACGCTGCGGCTTTAGCAGCAAGGGCGTGTTTGTGATCGATGGCTCGAAACGCTCCTCCCACGGCAACGCCTACTTTTCAGGTTTCGGCCGCAACAAACGCATCGTGTTTTACGACACCCTGTTGAAAATGCTCAATGATGACGAACTGGAAGCGGTGCTGGCGCACGAACTGGGTCATTTCAAGAAAAAACATATTTTCAAAACCATCCTCATCTCTTTTAGCACCACCTTCGTCGGTCTGGCGGTTCTTGCCTGGCTGATGAAAAATGAATGGTTCTATCATAGTCTGGGGATCAGCACGCCCTCGACCTATATGGCCCTGCTTTTATTCGCCATGATTTCTCCGGTCTTTACTTTTGTACTTAGCCCTATAATGAGCCTGTTCTCGCGCAAAAATGAATTTGAGGCGGACGCGTTTGCGGCGGAACAGACTGATGCCCAGCATCTGGTTAAGGCTCTGGTCGATTTGTACCGGGAAAATGCCAGTACCCTGACCCCGGACCCGGTGTATTCGGCATTCTATGACTCGCATCCGCCTGCACCTGTTAGAATTGCACACCTGAACTCTCACGCTTGAGGAATATGATCATGAAAAAAATTTATTTATCAGCACTAACCTCTCTTGCCCTGTTTATGTTCTCTTCTTTCGCGCAAGCCGAGAAGAATGCAGAACTGTATGAACACGGTAAAACCGAACATAATGCAAATTGCGTTAAATGCCATACTGATAGTGTTTACACCCGTGAAGATCGCTTCATCAAATCGAAGGAAGCGCTCAACAAACAGGTAAATCGCTGCAAAGAAAATGTAGGTGTTGCCTGGTTCGAGGAAGATGTCGATGCGGTGGTGCATTTTCTCAACGAAAAATATTACAAATTCTAAGAGGTAACTATGCAGAATTTATCAGAACAGAATTGTCACGACATTGCCGACGACAGTCCTGCCCTGGGGCCTACTGATGCTGACAGATACCTGCAGCAGCTGGACGAGGATTGGGATTTATCCCAGGACAATAAAGCCATTCACCGAACTTACTCGTTCAAAAATTATTATGAAACCATGGCTTTTGCCAATGTCGCCGCGATGGTGGCGCACCAGCAGGATCATCACCCCGATATGACCATCAGCTATAACCGCTGCCATATTGAATACAGCACACACACAGTCGATGGCCTGTCCCTCAGGGATTTTATCTGCGCCGCGAAAACAGACAACACGCTCAGTCTATAGTTTGTATTTATAGAATATGGCAAAACGTCGACTCACCGATCAACAAAAGCGCCGTATTGCCTCCAATAAAAACCATCTGAGCCAACTTCAGGACTCCACAGACAGCGCCGCCGACAATCAGATATTCAACGGCCTGGTCGTCAGCCATCACGGCCGGAAACTGGTGGTGGAGATCGATGACGGACAACGCTACTCCTGCAAACTCAGGCAGAATCTCGGTGACATCGCCTGTGGCGACAGCGTAGTCATTCAGGTCGACCAACAGCAGCACGGCGTTGTCGTCGCGGTTAATGAACGCAAGAACGTACTGGAAAAAACCGGCTTTGCGGGACAGGTCAAAACCGTCGCCGCCAACATCGGCCAGGTTGTGATTGTCTGCTCGGTCGAACCCGAACCCAATGATTACCTGATCGACCGCTACCTCACCGCCGCCGAAAACCTTCCCGCTGAGGCACTGATCATTCTAAATAAAATTGATCTGCTCAACGACGACAACCGCTCGACCATTGAAGCCATTCGCAGCACCTACAAAAACATCGGCTACCGCATCATCGAGACCAGCATAAAAGAAAATGTCGGCCTGGAAGAGTTGAGAGCCGCGCTTAAAGACACCACCAGCATTCTGGTCGGCCTCTCGGGCGTGGGCAAATCGTCACTGGTTAAAATGCTGCTGCCGGACATCGACATCCGCATCGGCGAAATCTCCACCGCCTCGAAAGAAGGCAAACACACCACCACAGTTTCATCGCTCTACCACCTGCCCGATGGCGGCGCTTTAATCGACTCCCCCGGCGTGCGCGACTTCACCCCCTGGAACCGCAACAAGGAAGACATCGTTAATGGTTTTGTCGAACTCAAGCCGTATCAGGGTTATTGCAAATTCAGCAACTGCACACACACCACCGAACCCGGCTGCGCCATCACCGAAGCGCTGAACAAAGGTGAACTCTCGCAGCAACGCGTCAACAGCTTCAAGAAAATGCTGGAAGACCTGGAAGAATCCGCTCGATTGTAGCTGTTTCAAATAAGGTCAAATTCGAAAGACATTGGTTCACAGATGAACGCGGATAAGTGCAAAAACCTGGTCCGCGAAGAACGCCACTAAAATGCCGGGAGCATTTTGAACGCACACAGTGCGGCCCGTAGGGTGAAGCGCAGGATTGCGCGTAGTAATGACGCGAAAAGAGCAAAACCATGAAAGGCATTAGCAAGGGTGGGCACCGTTCTTGTGCCCACGCGGTTTGAATAAATACGAAATATATTGTCCGCAGATGAATGCAAGTAAAGACAAAAGTTTAGAACAATTAGTCCACAGATGAACGCAGATAAAAACAAGGGCTTTAATCCACGAAGGACGCGAAGGACGCGAAAAAACCTTTTTAATTATTTGTTTTTTTCGCGTCCTTCGCGTTTTTCGCGGACATAGGTTTTGACCTTATCTGTGTTCATCTGCGTTCATCTGTGGACCCTGTATTTTTTGCATTTGGCGGATCAAATCACCGTACGGCCTAAAACCTTTCAATCCCGACAAAATGTATGACAAAAATGTCACTTTCTTACATTAATGTCATGTTAATCATCTCTCACCCACCTGCTTAAGATTATCTATCTTTTTGTTTTATAAGCAATTTAATGTCATTAATGACAATTGGCACAACAACTGCTTTGTATATAGCAATCCCGATGATGGGGTTTTAAATAAACAAAATAACCACCCATTACACCGTCTTTAATAATTTCGAGGAAATACCATGAAAAACACACAAAAGGGCTTTACCCTAATCGAGCTGATGATCGTTATCGCCATCATCGGCATTCTGGCCTCCATCGCCATTCCTGCTTATACCGGCTACATCAAGTCAGCGAAAGTTGGCGGCCTGGTAGAAAACCATGAAAACGCTTTTCGACTGGTTAAAGGCGAAGCTGCGAAAATCGCCTCTGGTGCTGCATGTTCTGATGTAGTGGCCCAATTGAATGACGGCGGCAAACAAGCTATCGGCTCAACAGACGGCGCTACCCCGGCTTATGTATCTGGTGCTGCTGTAGCCGGCGGACAAGTCGGTATCGTTGGCCTTACTCTTGGTTGCCCTGTTTCAGGCACTGCGATAACCACCAATGCCGTAATGGTAACAGGTACTGCTGGTACTGATTACCCAGGCGGCGCTGCACCAGCTAACAAGACTTTTACCCCTGAGTAAATATCTCGCTTAGCACTGCCCACCAAGCCGGCGCTTTTTATAAAGCGCCGGCTTTTTTTGCCTGCGTCATTGCCATCGTGATGGCGCACCGCGGCTGTAGGCGGATTCGTGATTTAGCTTTCACGACAAAGACCAGCTACTCGTCATTAACCGCAGGCAGCAGCTCGCAATTCATCGGTGAAAAACTACCCTCTGGCGTATAATCAATAAAAAAAAACCTTATCAGCCAGATTTAGTTCAGAATAAACCTATCTTCGCTTATGGAGCACACACTATGCAGACTATAAAATATTCAACAGGCTTCTCTCTGATTGAACTCATGGTTACGGTAGCCATCGTCGGCGTGTTATCCGCCATCGCTGTCCCCGCCTACACCGGTTACATTACAGCCAGCCAGATGGGTATCGCCAAGCAAAATGCGGTGACTCTGGCGGGTTTTGAGGATGCCTATTTCTACGAAAACGATTCCTATCTGGCAGGTACGTTCACCCCTCCCGGCGCAAACGGCCTGGCGGCTCTGGACTGGACACCCAGCGGCGATGAAGATAAGTACAGCTATAAAGTTGAGGCCGGTACCTGCGGTGATATCACCGAGTGCTATACCATCACCGTTACGCTCATCAGCGATACCAGCATTAGCCAGACATTGTCCAGACCCTGATACCCATCATCCAGCTACACTATAAACCCGGCTTGCCGGGTTTTTTTATGGCCTATAAATTTTACCGAATACCCTTCTGAATATGACAATTTAATCCGTTTTCGACTATGCTTCATGGGTATATAGTTTGCATCTATTGCTCAACTGAAATTCAACCAGAACCTATAAAACAACGGAATAGATCATTCACTTATGTCTGCAGAACCACGACTCCAGGGCCTTTCGCGTAAACTCGTCAATGACGGCCTGATTGATGAAGCCAAAGCCATCGAGGCCATAAAGGGCGCGCGCGAAGCCAAAACAACCTTTACCCAGTATCTGGTTAACAACAAGATACTGTCGGCGAAAAAGATCGCCATGGAGGCCTCCGTTTAGTTTGGTCTGCCGGTATTCGATCTCGATGCACTGGATATGGAGATCGTTCCCAAAGATCTGGTCGATGATAATCTGATTGAAAAACACCATGCTCTGCCGCTATACAAGCGCGGCAACCGCCTGTATGTCGGTATTTCCGACCCCACCAATCTGGACGCGTTTGATGACATCAAATTTCATACCGGCACCAATACCGAAGCGGTGCTGGTGGAAGTCGACAAGCTTTCCAGCATCATCGAGAAACTGCTGGACGAAGACGATGGCATGGACGAGATGCTGGATGACGGCCTCGAAGACCTTGAGTTCACCGATACCGATGAAGCACCCAAGGATGACGAGGATGCCGCCTCCAGCATTGATGACACCCCGGTAGTCAAGTTCATCAACAAGATGCTGCTCGATGCCATCAAAAA
>JAQICG010000179.1 GCA_027858635.1 Gammaproteobacteria bacterium
ACACTGCTCGCCGCTTTGAATGCTTTTCTGAAAAACTCACCCTGTGCAAAATATCTGTTTTCATAACCGGTGCGACCACGCGCATCGGCTTCGCAGGCGAGCAGGAATTTTTCAAAACGCTCCGGTCTTCTGAAGGCGTCGAGTTTTTCCAGAACATCCACCACGGTAGAGGCTTTCAGCTCCAGGGCACGATGGTAGTGCAGATGAAAACGCGCGGTACGCTCCGCCAGGTCACGATAACCATTGGGAATGCGCAGGCGCTGGCATACTTCCAGCACCAGTTTCGCGCCGCGAGCTTCGTGGCCAATGTGACGGGGCCACTCCGCTTTTGGCGTGGTGCCTTTGCCCAGATCGTGCACCAGCGCGGCAAAGCGAACATCGGTGGCACTGCTCAGTTTGCAGGCCTGTTGCAGTACCATCAGGGTATGCACGCCGGTGTCAATTTCGGGGTGATGTTCGGTCGGCTGGGGGACGCCGAACAGGCAATCCAGTTCCGGCAGAATGACTTTCAGCGCACCGCAGTCACGCAGCACTTCAATGAAGCGTGAAGGTGAGCGTTCCGCCAGGGCTTTTTCCATCTCCTGCCAGACGCGTTCCGGCACCAGAGCGTCGACCTCGCCGGCAGCCACCATATTTTTCATCAGCTGCATGGTCTCTTCGGCAACAATAAAACCCAGATGCAGGTAACGCGCGGCAAACCGCGCCACGCGCAAAATGCGCACCGGATCTTCGGCAAAAGCGGGGGAGACATGGCGCAGGATCTTGTCGTGAATATCCTGCAAACCGTTGAACGGGTCGATGATATTGCCGTCTTCATCTTTGGCGATGGCGTTGATGGTCAGGTCGCGACGTTCCAGATCCTCTTCCAGCGTGACCTCCGGCGAAGCATGAACCTCAAAACCCTTGTAACCCGGCGCGGTTTTGCGCTCGGTCCGAGCCAGCGCATATTCCTCTTTGGTCTCGGGGTGAAGAAAAACCGGGAAGTCCTTGCCAACCTGCTGATAGTCCTTCGCCAACATCTCTTCGGTGGTAGCACCGACCACTACCCAGTCCTTTTCGTGGAAGGGGAAACCGAGTAATTCATCGCGAACCGCGCCGCCAACAAGATAAGTTTTCATAGGGGATATGTTGTCATAGTTATTTCTTTGACGCGACTGAAGCGATGTCAGTTTTGCCGCATCCGGTGTGTTCAGTCCTGTCTGTGGGAGGTTACGCTGGAGATCGGCGTCGGGTATTTATAAACCACCCAGTAGGTAGAGAGGATGAATGTGAGCACAACCACGGTCTGAATCAGATACGAGGCCTGCACGCTGATCAGTCCCGAGCTGAGTGCGGTGTAAGCCACCAGCAGGGAGAATTCGCTGGCCTGACCCAGACGTGAACCCAGCTCCAGTGACGAGCTCGGTTTCTCGCCGATCCACTGAAAACCGTAACGGTAGATCAGCGGCTTGAACAGCACCAGCATGAGTGCGATGAGGCTGGCGTCGAGCAGCACGTGCCCGGCCATGAGGAAGTTGATGTTGGCGCCGATGGCGAAGAAAAACAGAATCAGGAAAAAATCGCGCAGGGGTTTCAGGTTTTCGGCGACCACCATGGCGATTGGCGACGAGGCAAAAGTGACGCCGGCGACGAAGGCCCCCATTTCATAGGACAGCCCCAGGTAGTGGCCCACGCCAGCACCCAGCAGCCCCCAGCCCAGCGAGAGCAGAAAAACATATTCAGCGATGATGTCGAAGCGCTGAAAAAGCGCGTTTACTACATACCGCACCATCAGAAAGGAGACCACTACCAGAGCAATAAGCTTGATCATCAGCAACAGCGCGGTCAGCGGCACGTTCTCCTGTGAGCCGGTGGATAGCATCAGAATCAGCACGATGGCGATCACATCCTGCAACAGCAGCACACTGACCATCATTTCGCCGCGATGCTTGTGGTGCAGGGTGGTGGTGGGGATCAGCTTGAGGCCGATGATGGTGCTGGAAAACATCATCGCAGCACCGATTACCAGGCTTTCGGTCAGGCTGTAACCGAATAGCCTCGCCATGACCGCAGTCAGCAGCATGAACAGCGAGCTGGTGAGCAGCGTGAGAATCGCTGTTTTACTAAACAGTTTGAACAGGCGCGCAGGTTGCAGATTAATGCCGATGAGAAACAGCAACAGGATAATGCCGAGATGCGAGAGCTGCTCAATGTGATCAGCGGTTTTGATGATGCCCAGCCCCCACGGCCCCGCGATCATGCCGAAAACAATATAGGCCAGCATCACCGGCTGCTTGAGGTAGAGGAAAATAGTGGCCAGCACCGTAGCGCCGGTAAAAATTACCACCAGCTGATAAATAATGTCGGTATAAGCATCCATTTTATACAGCTGCCTCCCGGTCTGAGGCGCTTAAATCATGCAGGTGGTTATTCACCGCAACGACTAATTGATGTGTGTCTGTGAAGCCGGTAATTGCAGGGCGTGTAAATGTTGTCGGCATCATGGCTCGGAAAAAAGGTAAGTGTTGCGTGATTATAGGGGGTGTGCGGTGATATTTATATAGCATTAAGGATGTGGGTATATGTGCTGTCGCTCGCGTGATTTTCTATATGCAGGAATCGCAAGTGAATGAAAATATTTATAGGATTTAAATATTATCATTTCGACTCCGCAGGCGACGTCGTACTGGTGCGCAGCGACCCGCGTGACATTGTTGCCATTCTTTCCCTGTCCCGTGCTACGCACAAAAAGATGATACAGAACCTGTTCTGGGCAACCGGTTACAACGTCATCGCCATCCCGCTTGCCGCTGGTGTTGGTATTAGCGCCGGCATTTTACTGTCACCGGCGGTAGGCGCAGCGGTAATGTCGGTGAGTACGATTATTGTGGCCATTAATGCCCGGTTATTGAAATACACTTCGCTTGAGTCCTGATTTTTTTGGGCAGTAAGATTAGAGGTATTTACCGCAGAGGTCGCGGAGGTCGCAGAGGAAAAACAGGCTGAATTTATGATTTGTTCTGTAGGTTAAGAAATTTCAGAACAGGGATGAAGTGAACAGGTGGATTAGTCGTTCGTAGGCTGGGCTGACGCAGGAAGCCCAACAGGTTTGTTGCGGCAGGTTTGCTGCGGCAGGTTGTAAAGGGGCGTTTAAAAGCGCATTTTTTCATTCTCAGGCATCCGCATTGGAATGCATATTCGGTTCCGTCATAATTACTTTTGATAATAAGAGCGTCTGCCCGGGCGAAAATACCGGCGGTTATCGTAATAGCTCTCCACCGCATTATCGGCATGCCAGCCCGGCATACCGAGTATCGGGAACGGGCTGAGATCGTGCGGTTGGGTGTATTGCTCTCCGCTAGCAAAGCTGGCTGCTAATTGCTCGTCGATATAGGCGAGACGTTCGGTTCGGGGTTTGGCAAAGTGACTCTCATCGACCTTTAACAGTATCGCATTGGCGGTCATGCCGATATAGGGGGCGAGCGCCTTCTCATACATGGCGTGGCCGAAGGTGGTGCACTCGAATTTACCTGCCAGCTCGTCGCGACGCTGCCAGAAAAGCTCCTTCCATTTAAAATCCCTGACCAGTTGCAGCAGTGTTGGCTCGCAGCTGGTGATCACGACACCACCTTCGTCGAATAGCGAGAGCATGTTCTCTACTGGCGTGCGCCGACCAACGTCACCGTCTTTGATGCGCTGTTCTGCCCTGGGGATGTGGATGGCGTTGATCTCGGCCTTGGTTTTGGGAAAGATGAACCAGGTCAGCAGTTGAAAGAAGTCGTGCCAGTTTTCAGTGCGCGTCTGGATCTCGCCGTGCAGATAAATACGTGGTGCGTAGTGCTGTTCGAAGTGG
>JAQICG010000346.1 GCA_027858635.1 Gammaproteobacteria bacterium
AGAATGGCCTGAATACAGCGGATGTTAAAAGCATCGAGTTAATCGAAAAACACATGCTGGGCTTCTTTTTCCAGGAAGGGGACTATGGTCAGGCACCCGCAGGCTTTCAGGCCGGCGGCGGCAAGTAAAACTAATAAACAAAGGCCATATAAGCGGCTTTTGCTTATTAAGGTGAAGATAAATTCTATAACTCTGTAACTGATTTGAATAAATTAGTCCGCAGATGAACACAGATTAACGCAGATAAAAATAAATGCTTTAATCCGCGAAAAACGCGCAGGACGCCAAAAACCTTGAATGATGGTTTTTGATTTTTTCGCGTGCTTGGCGTCCTTCGCGGACGGTTTCTTATCTGAATAAATATTGATCGTTACGATCAATATTATTAGTCGTGATAAAAGGGAGAGGAAGGTGCCGTTGGGACGTTACTTCGTGGCTATATAGAGTAATGGATACACGGTAACAAGCGGTCTTTAATTATTTGTTTGTGTAACAGTAAGAAGAGGCCATGCAGTATTTTGGTTCGTGAAAGAAAGTTAATATTGGCTGTATTATTATCTTGAGGTGGTTTTGTTTTATTCAACACTCAGTAAATCATCCATTTTGCCACTTTCTCTCAGGTTGTTGAGACCACGATCAGTTCTAGCTTCATCAGCATAGGTAGCGGATAGTTCGATGGCTTGCATAAGGTCCTCATAGGCGGCATCCACGTGATGCAGTGTCGAATTGGCGCAGGCGCGCTGGTAGTGGGCATACGGATAATTGGGGTCGATGGCGAGTGCCTTATTGCATAAATTTAACGCCCATTGTGCCTCGCCTATCTCCAGAACCTCATCGGCTTTGTAGGCGAGCGCTTCTGTATCCTCTGGGTTGACTGCCAGTATCTGGTCATAAACATCGATTTTCGCCTGATGGGTCGCTTCTAGCCCCGCGCGCATCCAGAGTGAGTGCAGCGTATTGGTGCGTGTGATATCTTCCTGGGCCGAGATTATGCGATCAGTACGATCTCTAAGGGTGTTTTCCAGAGTGAGCAGGCGTTGCTCATAGTCCTCGGAGATAGAAGAAACTTTCTCCTCAATGATGTCATTAAGTTTGTGACGTGCTTCTCGTACAGAGGTCCAACCGACTAACGCCAGAATGGATGCAGCGGCAGCGATAATATAGAAGATATTATTGACCGTGCTGGTGACATAATTAAGGGCACGGTCGGAGGATGCCAGTTCGGTAGTGGCAAAGCGTTCGATAAATTGTGCGCGTTGATTCTGCAAATCCATGCGAATCGACTTTAGTTCATCAAGAACATAACGTTCTACAAACGGGTTGTAAAGAGGTTTATCAAGATTTGCAATTGCCTTTTTGTGCTGTTTGGTATTCTGCTCGTCAGTTGGTTCAGCGATGGCAGAGCTGCACATGACGAGCAGGACAAATACCATCAGACGGTACATATTGCGTCTCCATAATCGTGGGGTTCAATCAGGCTTTTGTGGAGCGCTCTAATAGTATCCTGATAAGAGTCCCCATCAATTATAAACTGTATATCGACCTGCCGCATCGACTGATGCATGGCTACAATGCTGATGGAGGCATCTGCCAGTGAGCGTACCGCTTTAGCCAGCAGGCCGGGTACTTTCATGTAACTGCCAATGGCGGAAACGATGGCTACCTTGCGGGTAGTGATTTCTGCACTGGTATAACGTTCCTTGAGCACCTTAACAATTCGTCTGACGGTTTTGAGGTTGCAGCTCAAGTAGTGGGTGATGGTGTTGGCATTAATGTCCATGGTAACAACCTGCGCATGAAAGCGGCGAAAGGTGTCGAGCAATGTCTTTTCATATTCATCCCCTGTGCCGACCATATCCTGGTCGAACAGCTCTATCGCATGCAAGTTTTTTCGTCCGGCAATAATTTCTACACAGGGATCACTGCTAAGATAATCACGCGTGATTAACGTCCCCTGGTGCTCTGGTTCAAAAGTATTTTTGATTCGTAATGAAATATTGTTCTGGCGCAAACCTTTGGCTGCACGTGGATGAATGGCTTCCATACCCAGGTTTGCCAGCTGATCAGCAACATCATAGTTGGTGCGACCGATCGGTACCGTTTGCTCGTCACCAACTACAGTAGGATCAGCCGAACTGAGATGATATTCTTTATGAATGATAGCTTCATGAGCCTGCATCATGACGACGATCCGGCTGAAGGTCATCTCGCTATAACCGCGGTCAAACGTGGCCATCAAGCCTTCATTGCAGTGCGCATAACCGGTTACGATAGGTAGCTCCTTGCTGGGATCAATGTCTTTAAATGTCCGCACGATAAGCTCATCAAGCGGCCATGTCTCCTGCGACTTCCATCCACTCAGGTCAACGAAGCGTGCATTGATACCGTCCAGCTGTAGCAAATGCGCGGTATTCCAGGCACTGTGTGCTTCGCCAATACTGGCGAGCATTTCACGAATTGTTAATAGGTGGTCTTCCAGTTCAAAATGACCGTGTCGGCATAAATCGCGAAGATTATCGAGTACATTCTCGGCATCATCCAGGCGTTGATCAATGAAATTATTCGCGCGCTCCAGCCATTCTTTATCGCTGAATAATTCAGCATTCAGATTGTGAATGTATCCCCGCAGTGAATGCAGCTCATTGCGCCATTCATCCTCGTCATCAGCGTCAATAAACAACGCATAAATACCGGGATGTTCGGTTTTCTTGTGCTCCAGCAATCGGTCAGTCATGCCCCCATAAGCGGAGACAACGAAGATTCGATTATATAGATGCTCAGGAGTAGCCTTGAAAATATTATCACGAACGGTTGCATAATCACTCATTGATGTGCCGCCGATTTTTTCGACACTAAGTAGTTGTGCGTTGTCAGTCATTTTATTTATACCGATGCTAAGAAAGCTGTTGAGAGTTGAAGTTCTATGCTTGTTAATAAGCAGAGTGATGTAATTCAGGGACGAATTACATCACGTCAAATCATTTTTAATATAACTTTTTCTGCTGTTTGATCAGGCCGGTGAGTTAGTCTAATAGCTCGTAAGCCCCTTCGGCGTTGTGTACTTCCTTGCCGGTAACTGGCGGGTTAAATACACAGGCGAGTTTCATTTCCTTGAAAGCACGTAAAATATGTTTGTCGTGGTTATTCAGAATATAAAGTGTGCCTTCAGATATGGGATGTTTC
>JAQICG010000428.1 GCA_027858635.1 Gammaproteobacteria bacterium
CTTCATGACCACTGTGGCCCTGATCGTCGCCATGGTTCCGCTGTTATTGGCCACCGGTGCCGGCGCGGTCAGCCGTTTTCACATCGGCCTGACCATCGCCGCCGGTCTCGGCATCGGCACCTTCTTTACCCTCTTTATATTACCCGCGTTCTATATACTGATGGCCAAAGATCACAACCCGGAACAGGCTTGATGTTTTCGTGGATTTCGTGAAAAAAATTTCAGTCCACAGATGAACGCAGATAAACGCAGATGTAAAACCTAAAAAACTGTCCGCGAAGAACGCACTAAAATGCCGGGAGCATTTTGAACGCACGTAGGGCGACTAATTTTGCCGGGAGCAAAATTGAACAGCCGCTCTATGGCTGGCCCGCAGGGCGAATTACAGGAAGTAATTCGTAACCCAGGATTGCGCGTAGTTAAAGACGCGAAAAAAGCTAAAGATCGAAAAGGTTTTCTTCGCGTTTTTCGCGGATTAAGCAGTTGCTTTTATCTGTGTTCATCTGCGTTCATCTGTGGACCAATTTTTTTATATTTAAAGCATTCATCTACGGACTAAATTTTATATCTTTGTTCCAGCCGCGTGTGCACAAAAACGGTGTCCACCCTACAAAATTCATTTCATATTTTTATTTCTTAAAATTTACCCATACTGAAAAACGGGTGCTCAATATTTTTTTCCGGGAAGTAAAGCTGATAGCTTGGTATACTCATACCCTGGAAAAACAGCAAGTTTATAAGCAATTATGAGAGACAAGAACATACCTTTATATATGCACCACAGTGCGACCACTGCTGACACCTGCCCGCAAGAGTCAATAGCCGCCATTCATCCGCAGCGGTGGCAAGCATGAAATATGTTGGCGCCCATGTCAGTGCCGCCGGTGGCGTCGAAAACGCGCCGTTAAATGCCGCTAAAATCGGCGCGAAGGCTTTCGCTCTGTTCATTAAAAATCAGCGCCAGTGGCTGGCCAAACCTTTGAGCGATGAAAACATCACCGCCTTCAAGGACAACATGGCGGAATGTGGCATCGCCCCCGAACATGTGCTACCGCACGACAGCTATCTGATTAATCTGGGTCATCCGGAAAAAGCGGCGCTGGAAAAATCGCGTCGGGCTTTTGTTGATGAGATGCAGCGTTGCCGGCAGCTGGGGCTGCCGCTGCTCAACTTCCATCCAGGCAGCCATCTGAAAAAAATCAGCGAGGATCAGTCTCTGGCCCTAGTGGCTGAGTCGATCAATCTGGCACTGGATGAATGCGAAGGCGTGACCGCCGTGATCGAAAACACTGCCGGACAGGGCAGCAATCTGGGTTACAAATTCGAGCATCTGGCCGACATTATTGCGCAGGTTAAAGACAAATCCCGCGTCGGTGTCTGCATCGATACCTGCCACACTTTCACCGCCGGTTATGATTTGCGCAGCACCGCTGACTGCGAAAATACCTTTGCTGAATTCGATCGTCTGGTCGGCTTTCAGTATTTACGCGGCATGCATCTAAACGGCTCCAAGGCCGTTTTCGCCAGCCGGGTCGATCGCCACCACAGCCTCGAACAGGGCGAACTCGGCCTGGATGTTTTTCGATTTATTATGAATGATACCCGCTTCGACGATATCCCCATGGTGCTGGAGACCATAGATAACAGCATCTGGCCGGAGGAGATCGAACTGCTTTACAGCCTTGAACAGCAGCCGCGCTGAGTTATCAGCGCTTAAATTTGATCGTTCATCATGCTGGCTAGAATCTGAAGCCGTCACATCGAAAAACATAGTGGGCAGTTACAGACTTTTTAATTTTTAACTACCTGCTACTCAATACTATGAGACTACGAACTGCAAATTAACATCAAAATTTATGATGAAATTTGCGGGGTTGAGTCTGTATAAATCCCTTCAAATCCCACTGCAAAAACCGGCTTTATATATTTACCTTGATCGACGTATACGCTTGAATCATCATTGCAGTACTAACCCTCCTATGTTTACATAGAAGGATATTTCATGGAGGTTTAGTCTGAGGTGTCTCGCACTACTACTTCTGATTCTATCAGCTTCTTCCGCCGCCACGGCTTCACCCTCTATCTCCGGTGGTATCTGGGCTAATTACCGTTACATCACCGATTCCGATTTCCCTCAATACAACGCATTCAATGCCGACCAGGATCAGGAAACTGTCGGTGATGTTGCCGATGAAGCTCTGATTCTTTATGTCGATGACCAACAGGAAGGAGGCCCCTGGTCGATTTCTGCTGAAATGCGTTTCGGTCCGGGGAGCTTCACCGACTCGGCTAACAACTCCACGGGCGATACCTTTGGTTTGCATAAGGCCTGGATCGGTTATGACCTTAGCGAGACCCGTAACATCAAGCTGGGTAAGAGTCAGATGCCCTTCGGCTGGAAGACTGTCAACTTCTGGCCCGGTGATCTTTTGCTCGGCGGCTACGCTGATCAGATGGATGTGGGCGTGAAATACAGCAAGACCGGCGAAAGCATAAAGTATCAGCTGGCCTACTACCATGCGGATGACTGGGGCGAAACCAGCACCGATACCATGGATGACAATGGTCATTGGGGCTCTTCAACAACCTATCGCAAACTCCATACCTTCGTCGGCAATGTCGATTTTCGCATCGCCGATCAGCAGTGGGTGGGCGTCTCCTTGCAAAGCGGTGATCTTCAGAATTTAGAACACAT
>JAQICG010000320.1 GCA_027858635.1 Gammaproteobacteria bacterium
GCATCGATGCGCAAATAAAGCCGTATCGCAATCTCAAATTCGAGCAATTTGCACGCGCCTATAAACCGCTGGAAATTTCCGCGACAATGAAAGAGCAGCCGGAAGATTTCATCGTTGACGAGCAGCTGCCGTTTGAACTGAGCGGTGAGGGCGAGCATGCCTGGCTGAATATCCAGAAGCGCGACTGCAATACCGACTGGGTGGCCAAGGCGCTGGCCAAAATAGCCGGGGTGCGCTCGCGTTGCGTGGGTTACGCGGGGCTGAAAGACCGGCACGGCCTGACTTCACAATGGTTCAGCGTGCACCTGCCGGGGATGCCCGATCCCGACTGGCAGCAGATCGAAACCTTTCCGGGAGAGGTCGGCAACATCAAATTGCTGGAAGCCCGGCGCCATAGCCGTAAACTGCGACGCGGTGCGCTGAAAGAGAATCGTTTTGTCATTCGCCTGCGCCATTTAAAGGCGAGTGGCGATGATCCGGCCGTTCTGATTGAGCCGCGTTGCCGGCTGATCGCCGAGCGGGGAGTGCCGAACTATTTTGGCGCGCAGCGTTTTGGTCATGGCATGGGCAATGTGGCCGCAGCGCAGGAGATGTTCAGCAATAACGAACTGCGCCTGCCCAGGCATAAAAAAAGCATTTACCTTTCCGCGGCGCGTTCGTGGATTTTTAATCGCATCCTGTCCAGGCGAGTCGAGCAGGATACCTGGGATAGCCGAATAGCCGGTGACGTCTTCATGCTTGAGGGCAAGACCGCCTGTTTCTGGGACGACGGTTCGCTGGAGCTGGAAGAGCGTGTGGCGAACAAGGAGATTCATCCTACCGGCGTGCTCTGGGGCGAAGGCGAGCTGCGAACGCTGGGCGAGGCCGCCGCGCTGGAAAATGCCGTCGTCGATGAAAATCCGCTATTGAAAGCGGGGCTGTGCCAGTTCAAGGTTCAGCAGATGCGCCGTTCCCTGAGGGTGCTGCCAAAAAACATGAACTGGATGCTGGAAGGGGATGAATTACTGCTGAGTTTTGATTTGCCCGCCGGCTGTTATGCCACCATGGTGCTGCGCGAGCTGCTGAATGTCGACGAAGCGATGGTGCCGGAAGCGTAAATAAAATAATACGGCGGATAAGTGTGCTGAATTTTCTGTGCATGCTAGAATTCGGTGCATATCATTCGAGTTTACTCATTAATAAATAAAGCTTTTTCTAATATTATGAACCCAAATTACCTGGATTTTGAACAGCCTGTTGCCGAGCTTGAAGCCAAGATTGAAGAGCTTCGTTATGTCGGCGATGACACCGAAATCAATATCGGCGAAGAGATCAGCAAGCTGGAGGAGAAGTCCCGCACTCTGACCAAAAGCATTTTTGCCAAGCTCAGTGCATGGCAGACTTCCAAGCTGGCCCGTCACCCCATGCGCCCCTACACGCTGGACTACATCGATCGCATCTTCACCGATTTCCAGGAATTGCACGGTGACCGTGCTTATGCCGATGATGCCGCGCTGGTGGGCGGCGTTGCCCGTCTGGATGGCATGCCGGTGATGATTATCGGACACCAGAAAGGCCGTGATACCAAAGAGAATATCCGCCGTAACTTTGGCATGCCCAGCCCCGAAGGCTATCGTAAGGCAATGCGCCTGATGAAGATGGCCGAGCGCTTTAAACTGCCGGTGCTGACCTTTATCGACACTCCCGGCGCCTATCCCGGCATTGGTGCTGAAGAGCGCGGCCAGTCGGAAGCGATTGCGCGCAACCTGTTTGTCATGGCGGATCTGAAAACGCCGATCATCTGCACCGTGATTGGTGAAGGCGGCTCCGGCGGCGCGCTGGCCATCGGCGTGGGTGACCGCGTCATGATGCTGGAATACAGCACCTACTCGGTGATTTCTCCCGAAGGCTGCGCCTCTATTCTGTGGAAGAGCGCCGATAAAGCCGAAGAGGCCGCCGAGGCCATGGGCATTACCGCCAAGACCCTGCACGATCGGGGCTTTATCGAACAGGTGATCAGAGAGCCGCTGGGCAGTGCCCACCGCGATGTTGATGCCACCGCCAGAAACATCAAGCAGGCGCTGGTTGATGCTCTGGAAAGCTTTGAGAAAATCGGCATCGAAAAGTTGCTGGAAATGCGTTACGAACGCTTAACCTCGTTCGGCGAATTCCTCGAGCAGGAAGCGGTTTAAACGCTTTATATTTAAGCCCGTCAACTGATGTCCCTGTTATCGCGATTCACAGAAATTCTGCAATCGCTCTCTTCTGATTCATCGACTTCCTCTTCCGCTCCAGTCATCAAACAATATCTGGTCGCCTACAGCGGCGGTCTGGATTCACACCTGCTGCTGCATCTCTGTGCCCGGGCATCCGAACTGCCGGTGCGCGCCGTTCACATCCACCATGGCTTACAAAATCAGGCTGATCACTGGTCGGTTCACTGCGCCGAAGTTTGTGCAGCACTAAACGTGCCTTTTAAAACCATTCATGTCGATGCGCGTAAAAACCCGGGCGAAAGCCCCGAAGAGACCGCGCGCAAAGCCCGTTATCGGGCACTTAAATCCGAGTTGCAGGCGGGCGATTGCCTGCTCACCGCGCATCATCAGGATGACCAGTCTGAAACCGTGCT
>JAQICG010000273.1 GCA_027858635.1 Gammaproteobacteria bacterium
TTTAGGGGATTGAAGCGAGGGAGCGGGAGAGTGAGCACAAATTTTCCCGATTTTGAGGCGCATAGTTATTCTACGCAACGAAAAATCGGGGAGATTTGGGCCGCTCTCCCACTTCCGCAGCCAATTTATCCTAAATCCGACAGACTCCTAGAGGCGGTTTTTTTGTATCGAAAAAGGGTTAATGGTTTACAGAAGCCATCAAGCCTTTTCGTATGGCGGTACTACAGCTTGCATCCAGCCTGCTGGTCCTTGATGCCGAGAGCATAGAACAGTTTGGTTGCGGGGCAGAATCCGGTGAAGCCCATCTGGAACAGGTTTGCACCAACGAAGAAAGTGAGCCATAACCAGCTCATGTTCGCCAGATTGATCTGACCGGTAAAATGAGCAGCGGTCAGGCTACCCATGATGACGATACCGGCAAAAATTCCGATTACACTAAAAATTTTCATATTTTATCTCCATGTTTTATTTGTTCGTGGTTGCGCCTGTAAGCGCAAGTAAATGTGGGTTACGTCTTTTTTATAGACAGCCGAATAATAGCATTTGTTCGCTGTTACAGGATTATTTTTAATTTTCTGCTAAAAGTGACAGCGCAGCTATGTAGTTATGACTGCTTTGTATTTGAAATTAACGCAGAGGCTGAATGATTGTGAATCGATTCAAAATTCTCAGATTCGATGGTATAGGCCAGAATGCGGTCATCGGCGTTCAGCCTGGCGGCAACATCACGCACCATATCTTCCACAAACTTGGGATTATCGTAAGCGCGCTCGGTGACGATTTTTTCATCGGGACGTTTTAATAAGCCATAGAGTTCGCATGAGGCTTCTTTTTCAACGATATCGATGATCTCTTCAATCCAGATAAAACCATCAGTGCAAACATCGACGGTGACGTGCGAGCGTTGATTATGTGCGCCGCGGTCTGAAATCTTCTTCGAGCAGGGACACAGGCTGGTTACGGGCACAACCACTTTTACGTTAATGGTGGCCTTGTCATTTTTCTGCGTGCCGATCAGGCTGACTTTATAGTCGAGCAGACTTTCCACACCGGAAGCAGGTGCCTTCTTGTTGACAAAGAAGTAGAAAGACATTTCGATGTGGCCGCACTCGGCGTCAAGCCGCTCGGTCATTTCCGAAAGCATGACCCTGAAGGTGTCGACGGTGATTTCCCAGTCGTGGCTGTTCAGTATCTCCACGAAACGCGACATGTGCGTGCCTATGAAATTGTGCGGCAGGTCGACATACATATTGAAGTTGGCAACGGTGTGCTGAATTTTTCCGGCACGGTCCTTTACCTGAACAGGGTGGCGAATGTCCTTGATGCCGACTTTGTCAATGGCGATAGCACGATGGTCGTGGCTACTTTGCACATCCTGCATGTCGCTCACTTCAGTAGGTTTTGTGTTGTTGGTATCGGTCATGTTAATCGTTCTCTTCGCTGTATGTTACGCAGGCGCGCTCGGTTTCCCATAAGGTCAGGGCGCTGACCTTAATGGAATCGGTATTTAATTGGGCCGAAATCTCATGGTACATATAGGCCGCAATGTTTTCCGCAGTCGGGTTGATTTCGGTAAAGGGCTCAAGTTCGTTAAGGTAACGGTGATCGAGTCTGTCGCCAACTTCCCGGGCGATGGTCTTCATCTGTTTAAAGTCGACGCCCATGCCCATCTCATCCAGCGAAGTGGCGACGGCCTCCAGTTCAACCTTCCAGTTATGGCCGTGCATCCGGCTACAGGCGCCGGGATAACCGCGTAAGGTGTGTGCTGAGGCAAATTCAGTGACGACTTTCAGCTGGTAGCGTGCAGACATTGATGTTTTTCTATTTATATAAGGTTAAAAGAAACAAATATAATACTTGAGTAAAATGGTAGGGTATTCTAAACGAATTGCGTTATATTCGCAATTGCCGATTAACGCGGCTCAAAATGCTGTGTTTGATGCCTTCTGCGTTCAGTCCCCAATCGGCCATGATTTCCGTTTGGCTGCCCTGTTCGACGTGCTCATCGGGAAAGCCAAGGTGCAGAGTGTCGACGGTGATCGACTGCGCCGCCAGGTATTCGCTGACGGCGCTGCCGGCGCCACCGGCAAGCGCATTTTCTTCCAGAGTGACGATCAGCGTGTGACTCTGTGCAATTTGGCTGATAGTGGCTTCATCCAGCGGTTTAACAAAGCGCATGTTCACCAGCGTGGCATCGAGCTCTTCGGCGACGCTACGCGCGGTCGCCAGCAGTGGGCCGAAGACCAGCAGGGCGATGTTCTTGCCTTCGCGTTCAATCCGTGCTTTGCCGAAATCGACAGCGCTTAAGGTTCCGGCGGGGATTTTGCCGCTGCCACTGCCGCGTGGGTAGCGCACGGCGGCCGGGCCGTCATGCAAAAAGCCGGTGGTGAGCATGGCCCGGGCTTCGATTTCATCGGCCGGGGTCATGATCACCATATTGGGAATGCAGCGTAAAAAGCTGATGTCGTAGGCACCGGTATGGGTGGGGCCATCGGCGCCCACTATACCGGCGCGGTCCAGAGCGAACAGCACCGGCAGGTTCTGTAGCGCGACATCGTGAATCAGCTGGTCGTAGGCACGCTGCAAAAAGGTGGAATAAATTGCCACTACCGGTTTGAGGCCGTCACAGGCCATACCGGCTGCCAGTGTGACTGCGTGCTGTTCGGCGATGCCGACATCGAAATAGCGGTCGGGGAATTTCTCCGAAAACTCCACCAGTCCCGAGCCTTCGCGCATGGCGGGGGTGATGCCGGTCAGGCGCGGATCTTCGGCGGCCATGTCGCACAGCCAGTCACCAAATACGCGGGTAAAGGTGATGGCCGGGATGGCCTTGTTTTTGGATTCGCCGGTGGCGGTGTCAAAGCTGCTGACGCCGTGATATTTGCCGGGATCATCTTCAGCGGGGAAATAGCCTTTGCCTTTTCGCGTTACCACATGCAGAAAACAGGGGCCTTTGTGGTTGGATAAGTTCTTCAGCACCGGAATCAGCACGCTGAGGTCGTGGCCGTCCACCGGGCCGAAATAGTTGAAACCGAGCTCTTCAAACAGCGTGCCCGGTACCACGATCCCTTTAAGGTGTTCTTCGGTGCGGCGGGCGATCTCTAAAAATCCGGGGATGTTTTCCAGAACTTTTTTGCCACCCTCGCGCACCGTGGAATAGAGACTGCCGGAGAGCACACGGGTGAGGTGATTGGAGAGGCCGCCGACGTTGGGCGAGATGGACATGTCGTTGTCGTTGAGAATCACCAGCAGGTCGGCGTCGCTGTCACCGGCGTGATTCATCGCTTCAAAAGCCATGCCGCCGCTGAGCGCGCCGTCACCGATGATGGCCACGGTTTTTCGGTGCGAACCGGTCTGGCGCGCGGCGATGCTCATGCCCAGCGCCGCGCTGATTGAGGTGCTGGCATGTCCGGTGCCGAAGGCGTCGTGCTCATTTTCATCGCGTTTGGGGAAACCGGCCAGACCGTTTTTCTGGCGTAGCGATTTCATCTGTTCGCGGCGGCCGGGAAGAATTTTATGCGGATAGGTCTGGTGGCCGACGTCCCAGACCAGTCGGTCTTCGGGGGTGTTAAAAATGTAGTGCAGGGCGATGGTCAGCTCGATAGTGCCCAGACCGGCGGATAAATGCCCACCGGTGCTGGAAACGCTCTCCAGCAGAAAGCTGCGCAGCTGCTGGGCGAGGGAAGTGAGCTGGCTTTGTGGCAGCTTGCGCAGGTCCTCCGGAGAGTTGATCGATTCGAGCAGTGCCCAGTGCAGATGGTTGGTCGGATTATGGTTCGACATAATCAGAAGTTTCTCTCGATAATGTAATTGGCGATCCAGCGCAGGGTGTCGGCTTTTTCGCCCAGCGGGGCAAGGTGTTCGATAGCCTCATCGTGCTGTTCGCGGGCGCGCTGTCCGGCCGCGTCCAGGCCAAGAATGGCGGGGTAGGTCGGCTTGTCGAGTTTCTGATCCGAGCCCTGAGTTTTGCCCAGAGTGGCAGTGTCGCTGGTGACGTCAAGAATGTCATCCTGGATCTGAAAACAGAGCCCAATGCAATGCGCATAACGGTCGAGCATTGCGAGTTCATCAGCGCTGATTTCAGGGTTGCAGAGGCCGCCCAGCAAGGCGCTGGCACGAATCAGGGCGCCGGTTTTGAGGCTATGCATGGCCTCCAGCTGCTGTAAGGAAAGGTCATTGCCGACCGCTGCCAGATCAATGGCCTGACCGCCAGTCATGCCCCGGGCACCGCTGGCGGCGGCCAGTTGCGTGATCATTTTCAGGCGTTGCTCGCCGGACAGGCCGGGAGTGCTAGCGTCGCCCAGAATTTCAAAAGCCAGTGATTGCAGCGCATCCCCCGCCAGAATGGCGGTGGCTTCGTCGAAGGCTTTGTGACAGGTGGCGCGGCCACGGCGCAAATCATCATCATCCATGGCGGGTAAATCATCGTGGATGAGTGAATAGGCGTGGATTATTTCGACGGCGCAGGCGGGAATGTCCAGCAGATCTTCTCGGGCTCCGGTGGCCATGCCCGCGGCATAAACCAGCACCGGGCGGATGCGTTTGCCGTCACCGGTCAGTGAATAATGCATGGCTTCACCCAGTTTCAGCTCGGCCGCTGGCATCAGTCTCAGGTGATTTTCCAGGGCGAGATTAACCCGCTGCTGGTAGCGCTGCATAAAAGACTGTAGATGGCTGGAATGGGGCATCGTGTTCCGGGTTAATCCTTTAGATCGAAGTCTTTTTCAAGAACTTTGCCGTTTTTCTCGACCAGTTCCTGAACTTTAAGCTCGGCGCTCTGCAGGGCCTGCTGGCATTCGGAGGTCAGACTGATACCTTTCTCGAAACGGCTTAAGGCCTCCTCCAGACTCAGGTCACCCTGTTCCATCTCTTCAACCAGGGTTTCAAGTTGGGACAGTGATTGTTCAAAATTGATCTTTTTCTTGGCCATGGAGGGCGCCTCGGGCAGATGCAGATGTCTATTAAATAAGGGCTGTATTCTAACTGAGTGGTTTATCGGATGTATAATTTTCGTCCGGCCGGGGCAAAAAACACCGAATACGATTAGGACTAAATCAGTCCGCGAAAAACGCGAAGGACGCGAAAAAAACAAAAAAATTCTATTGGCGTTCCTGGCGTTTTTCGCGGACAGAGGCTGTAAGGGTTTATTGATGAGACCAGCTCTTGCTCAGCTTAGATTGAACGTCTCAGCTGATGGAAATCGCCGCTTCCATCAACTCGCTGATGCGCTGTACCGGGATGATTTTCAGGCCTTCGATGACATCGTTCTTGCGGGGCATATTGGCCTTGGGAATAATCGCTACCTTGAAGC
>JAQICG010000311.1 GCA_027858635.1 Gammaproteobacteria bacterium
GGGGAAGGTGACGATGCCCTCCCGACCCACGCGCAACATCTCTTCGATGAGCTTTTCCGGGTGGACGGTGGCCTGCAGGGTCTGGCTCATGATGACGTAGTCAAAACTGTTGTCCGAAAAATAGTCTTTCAGGCCGTCGTTCAGGTCGGATTGAATGATGTTCAGATTGTTGCTGAGGCAGATTTCTATGTTGCGCTCATCAATTTCCAGGCCGATGCCGTGTACCTGCTGATGGCCACGCAGGTATTTCAGCAAAGTGCCGTCGCCGCAGCCCAGATCCAGAATCGATGCGCCGGGTTTGATCCATTCGGCAATGATGGCAAGGTCGGCGCGCATTATTGAATGGCCTCGCGGATGCTTTTCATGTAGCTGTGAAATATGTTCATGTAATGGGGAATGGGGATCAGAAAGGCATCGTGACCATGCTGTGCCGTAATTTCGACGTAACTGACCTGCTTGCGGGCATCGAGCAGCGCCCTGACAATTTCCTGCGAGCGCTCAGGGGCGAAACGCCAGTCTGAAGTGAAGGAGATCACCAGAAATTTCGCCGTGGCCCTGCTGAGGGTCGCGGTCAGATCGTGCTTATGTTCGCTGGCCGGGTCGAAATAGTCCAGCGCCTTGGTCATTAGCAGATAGGTGTTGGCGTCAAACCGGTCCACAAACGAGGTGCCCTGATAACGCAAATAACTCTCCACCTGAAAATCCACATCGAAGCCGAAGCTGAGTTTGCCTTCGCGCAATTCCCGGCCGAATTTTTCGCGCATCGAATCATCGGAAAGATAAGTGATGTGCCCCAGCATTCTGGCCAGCATCAGACCTCGGCGCGGTACACTGTTATTTTCCAGATAGTGGCCGTTGTGAAAATCCGGGTCGGACATGATGGACTGCCGGGCGACTTCATTGAAGGCGATATTCTGGGCAGACAGCTTGGAGGCGGCGGCGATCACCAGCGCGTACTTGATGAGGTCAGGGTAATCGATCGACCATTGCAGCACCTGCATGCCGCCCAGGCTACCACCGATAACCGCGCACCAGTGGCTGATGTGGAGCGCCTGCATCAGCCGATGCTGGCTGTTGACCCAGTCTCTGACCGTGACGATGGGGAAATCCGGGCCCCAGTATTTGTCGGTGCCGGGTATTTTGGTGTTGGGACCGCTGGAGCCCTTGCAGCCGCCCAGATTATTGATGCAAATCACATAAAAATGGTTGGTGTCGATGGGTTTTCCGGGGCCGATGCTGCTCTCCCACCAGCCCGGTTTTCTGTCCTGCATCGAATGGTAGCCGGCGGCATGCTGATCGCCGGAGAGGGCGTGGCAAATCAGAATCGCATTGCTGCCCGCCGCATTAGGCTCGCCGTAGGTCTCGTAGGCGATGTCATATTGCGACAGGGTTTTGCCGCATTCGAGTTCGAGCGGCTCTGAAAAATGCAGCGTTTTTGTGGCGACGATGCCGATGGAATCGGGGGGTATGGAATCTGGCATGGGTGCTTGAGTCTACTTTTCGGCAAGTCTAAACATTGGAGTATAGGGTTTCAATCGCTGCAAGGTGAAATTAAGTTCGGGCTGCCATGTGCCGGCCAATGACGTCGGGCAGCATTTTAGGCTGCTGGATTAGCAGGCATTTGTTGCGCCCGGTTTTCCCGGAGAGCAGCCGGATACCGGATTTGGCCACCTTGAATACCTTGGCCAGATAGGCGATTAAGTGCTCATTCGCCTTGCCGTCCACCGGCGGTGCGGTAATGCGGATTTTGATATAGTCATCGTTGTACTCGGCGAAGGCATCATTGGCGGCGCGGGGTTGTACGCGCACATTAAGGATCAGATTCTCATCCTGCCACTGGTAAAACATCGGTATCAAAACAGCGACTGAAAAATAGACAGCAGTGTCAGCTTGATGAAAGTCAGGCCGATCAGTGCCACCACCGGCGAAAGATCCAGGCCGCCCATCAGCGGCAAACGGCTTCTGATAGGGCGCAAAATGGGTTGGGTCAGGCTGCTCAGTAGTCCGGAGACTGGGTTGCGGGGGTCGGGGTTCACCCAGCTGAGAATCGCCTGCACGATGATGGCATAAAAGAAGATATTGAAGACCAGCGAAATCAGGTCATACAGGCTCTGAACGAGCAATGCGACCGGAGCAGGGGTAACACCGCTCAGTGCCAGCAGAAGAGACAGTTTGATCACAATCAGCAGCAGCACCAGCACCAGAGTGGCCAGATCAACACCGCGCACGCTGGGAATAAGGCTTCGGCTCAGCAGCACCGGTTACTGAGTGGCGTTGACAATGAACTGTGAAATGGGATTATAGAAATCTGCCCCCACCTGTTGTAACAAAAAACGCAGCATGACGATGGCGATGTAAATATCGAACAGTGTGTTAATAAGAAAGACAAGCGGATTATCGTAGTTCATGATTGATCTTTACCCAGTTCGTTGGCCAGAGTTCGGGAGCGGTCGTAGGCCGCCTGCATAGCTTTCTCCACCAGTGGCTCGAAACCGGCCTGCTGAAAATGGTTGATGGCCTGTTCGGTGGTGCCGCCTTTGGAGGTGACCTGGGCGCGCAGGGTGGCGACATCCAGTTTGCTATGGCCGGCCATCTGTGCGGCGCTGACGCGCGGGTTGGCATAAAGCCCCGTTGCTCCCGAAGCCAGCAGGGAGGGGGTGTTAGGCATGGCGCGCACGATAACACGATTGCCCCCCAGCCAGCGATCAATGTCGTCACTGCGAACCCCGGCGGCAATGGAGATAAACAGGGGCTGGCGGCCGGACTGCTTGAGCGTTTCGCTGAGTGCTCGGCACACTATTTGTAGCAGCTGGGGCTTGACCGCCAGTATCACCACGTCGGCGCTGAGCGTGTCGCTGTTATCTGCGGTGGTGTGAACAGCAAACTGCAGCTGCAAGCGGCTGCGCTGCTGCTGATCCGGTTCAGCCACCATGATGTTTGCTACCGATACTGAGGACGATATCAGGCCTCCGAT
>JAQICG010000348.1 GCA_027858635.1 Gammaproteobacteria bacterium
GTGGAATATACTATCTGTAACAAATGAGAACGCCATAAACGACAGACTTAGTGTTTAAGAGGTACTCAAAGGGATTAATGGTGAAAGCACTATAAATAGAGCTGACAAAATTGCAATAACAAGGCACTGCGGCGTGGATGGCATTATTGGTATTGTAAATGGTGAAAATGATATCAACAGACGTAGCGATTGCAACGCTGTTATCACATGGTTTAGCAATGTAACTCCCCAGGCTTCTGGCACCTCCATTTTCCGCCGTACCTATTTAAAGGCTGAAGTCACCAGCCCGAACATTCACCAAAAGCTTCACTATCTTCGAACTGACCGCGGCGGCCTGAATCAAGGTAGTATTGTTCTACTCGGAGACTCTGATAACGATTCAGCCCCTAATGTTAACCTTCTTCTTTCGGGTTTAAAACAATATGGTGGCGATGGTTTATATCGAACAGGTTTAGATAATGGCTTTGAAGGCTTAATCTTTGAACGTGGTATTTGGTACTACATAGAAGAAGAGTACAAAGCCGCAACAGTTAAAGCAGTCGACCCAACCACCGGTAAAGCTACTGAATATAACTCTGATGGCGCATATCGACTATGGTTCAGTAAATCTGGCAGCGAGCCGACACAAAGCACTCCAACTTTTGAGTTAACAGGCATACCGCTTCCACCTATCACGGGGGGCAATGGCACACACATTAGTTTCTGGGGGAATGTGCAACACCATACACACGCGCGTGGCAGCTGGTATATGGATGACGTTATCGTCTCTAACACATGGAATGGGGCTGTACCTTTCAATGGTAAAAACCTCGCTCCACCAAAAAAAGTGACACCAGATTAATCTAATCTTTACCGATCTTTAACGTAGACTGGGCTAATCGGCCTAGTCTGGTATGGTGTCGCAGAAAATCCTTCAGCTTTATTAATGACTTTCGCCAGTTACTGATTAATCTATCTACAATATTCAATTTTCGATTACATAATAGATCATAGCTATACTTTTTCAGACTGTCTCCAATATTCATTTCGATCATTTCAATCTGCCGCTGTTCCAATTTTGTTTTCCATCGGTAAGCGGCATTGGTTGAGATTCCCGGTTCCATATCACCAAACAATGTATTCGGTGTTCTTAAGGACGAGTTAACACTTTCATTACTGGCGGAATTACTACCATCAAACATGCTGATATCAAATGCACCTATCTGCAGAAACTCACTTACCTGTGTCAGTGTTTGTGCCGGCCTCTCCACCAGGTCTTCGTATCTAATTTGTAGATATCGGCCACCCAGACAATGCCTGGTAGAATAAACTCTTTCTACAGTACTTTGCCACTTCAGTGCAGAATATATAAGTGCTTTGTCAATATTTGAAGTTCGTACTCCGGACCACCCCAGTTTGGCTAAAGACATCGCTACAGCTCTACCATCACGTATCATGTGAATAACTTTCGCATTAGGGAATGTTGTTGCAATGATTGGTAAACAACTCGCATTGTCAGGCGTACTATCCACCCAACGCTGGCAGCCCTGACTTTGTGCAACCATATTCATGTAAATGCCTAAAAATCCAATATAGCTATTTTCATTAAGCGTCGCCTGTTCTATAGATTCTTTCGTCAAACCACTGCGCCTAAATTGTCTTGATTGAAACCAGTCATTAAAAAATCTTGAACGTGATGATGCATTATCTATTCGACCATACTTACTTTTGCTTCTATTTAAAAGATTAGTTTCAGCTCTATACTCTGCATATAAAGGACTGCTCTGCAGTATCGATGCCATCAGCGATGTCCCTGAACGTGCTGAACCGAGTACGAATACATGTTCATTAAAATCTAGGTAAGTCATATAACACCGCTTAAGTACACTGTAGGATTTTCTCAGCCGTCATTTATTTTCGCACAACAATTTTTATTATCTACTGATATGACTGTATAGGCAACATTATTCAGCATAACTATCATCGCTATCTGTATCCAGAAGAAAGGATAATAAAGTACCGTTACAAAACTGCCGGCAACCAGGTAGCCGATCAGGCCCGCGTCTAGCGCATAAGTCAGATTAAATAAAAGTTTATTTTC
>JAQICG010000382.1 GCA_027858635.1 Gammaproteobacteria bacterium
TGATTCGTGGCTGCTCGATGCTGCCGGTAAGCTGTACCGGCGGGCGGGGGATGGGCAGGCCGGCTTCGACTTCGGGGCAGATGGCGATAAGCTGGAAATGGTCGGCGAGCTGGTCGATGGCGGTGGTGCGGGGTTTGCTCTGGCCGTCGTAGCGCACGGGGTCGCCGAGCAGGCAGCGACTGATGCCTATTTTAGGATTTGATGTGAAATCGGCGCCGGTTCGGTCGGTCATGCTGTTAATTAGTGGGCGTTAGAATTTGGCGCCCATGTTGATGGCGCGTTCGCGAGATTTTTTCCCCTCTACCGCTTCCTTGCCGACATCCCAGCCGGGCATGGTTTCGGGCCAGCCGAAGCTGTGGGCGGTCAGGATTTCGCTGAGGGCGTCGATGTGTTCGTCGTGGTCATTCAGCGCCGGGATGTAGTGGAAAGTTTCGCCGCCGGCTTCCAGGAAGAGGTGGCGATTTTCCATGTCGATCTCTTCCAGGGTCTCGAGGCAGTCGGCCGAAAAACCGGGGCAGATGACTTCAACGCTTTTGATGCCCTGCGCTGGCAGTTGTTGCAGGGTTTTGTCGCAGTAGGGTTGCAGCCAGGGTTCGCGGCCGAAACGGGACTGGAAAACCAGTTGCCATTCGTCGGGTTGCAGTTGCAGCGCTTCGGCGGTGAGGCGCGCGGTTTTATGACAGTGGCAGAAGTAGGGGTCGCCGCTGTCGACATAGCGCTGGGGGATACCGTGAAATGAGAACAGCAGTTTTTGGGCGCGGCCATGCTGCTCCCAGTGCTGGCGGATGCTGTTGGCGAGGGCGGCGATGTATTTGGGGTGGTCGTGATAGTGGTTGATGATGCGCAGGTCGGGCAGCCAGCGCCAGCCTTTCAGTACGTCGGTGACTTCATCAAATACCGAAGCGGTGGTGGTGGCGGAATACTGCGGATACATGGGCAGTATCAGCAGGCGGCGGGCACCGGCTTTGCGCTGTGCGTTCAGGCCGTCCTTTATAGAGGGGTTGCCGTAACGCATGGCGAGGTCGACGATGACGTGGCCGTGAAATTTATTTTGTAAGGTTTTTTCGAGCGACTGGGCCTGTAGTATGGAGGTCGCGACCAGCGGTGAGCCCTGGTCGGTCCAGACTTTTTGATAGGCTCTGGCCGAGCGCCGTGGCCTGAGGCGGAGGATGATGCCGTGCAATATCAGCCACCACAACCAGCGCGGCGTATCCACCACGCGCGAATCCCACAGAAATTCGGCGAGATAACGTCTGACTGCGGAGGGGGTGGGTGCATCGGGTGAGCCGAGATTTACCAGCAGGATGCCCAGTTTTTCCTGCGAGCCATGCCGGTAGTTGAAATTTGATTTAGCCAAGGGGGTTGCCGTGCGGTCATTTATCTTAAAGTGAAGAGTGACAGATTCGAAAATAATCCACAAGTAGTAGCAAGGGGCTGACATTGCTCATGCGTGTACAACTCTATATAAACTTCCTGTAACATACGGGCTGTTTTTCACCCTTAATTAAAAAGAATAATCCTGGAGCTGAACCATGCCGATCTGCCTGGCAGTACCTAATGAAATTGTACCCGGCGAACGCCGCATTGCCATGGAGCCGGGTATTGCAAAACGTTTAATCGCGATGGGCGTTGAAGTGACGATGGAAAAGGGCGCCGCGCTCTCCTCGCATTTCGCCGACGAGGCTTTTGAGGGGGTCAAGATAGTTGATACGCCGCAGGAGCTGTACAAAAACGCCAGCCTGATATTCAAGGTACAGCCGCCGACCATGGAAGAGCTGGACATGATACAGCCGGGTTCGGTGCTGGTTGGTTTTATGGCCCCGCATAAAAACGAGGCCCTGCTGCAAAAGATGTGCGAAAAGCAGATCACCTCGCTGGCAATGGAGCTGGTGCCGCGCATTACCCGTGCCCAGTCCATGGATGCGCTGTCTTCGCAGGCTTCCATCGCCGGTTATAAAGGAGTGCTGATGGGCGCGGATATGGCCAGCGTATTTTTCCCCATGCTGACCACCGCTGCTGGCACCATTCGCCCGGCTCGGGTGCTGATTATCGGCGTGGGTGTGGCGGGGTTGCAGGCGATTGCCACGGCCAAACGACTGGGCGCAATTGTTGAAGCCTACGATGTGCGCAGCGCCACCCGCGAACAGGTGGAGTCGCTGGGCGGCAAGTTTGTTGATACCGGCGTCAGCGCCGAGGGCGAGGGCGGTTATGCGCGTGAGCTCACCGACGAGGAAAAACAGCAGCAGCAGGATGTGCTGGCCAAACATATCGCCATGTCCGACGTGGTTATCACCACCGCGGCGATTCCGGGCAAGCCTTCTCCCAGGATCATCAGCAAAGAGATGGTCAATGACATGAAAGTGGGCGCGGTGATTATCGATCTGGCCTCCGAAGGTGGCGGTAACTGCGAGCTGACCGAGCCGGGCAAGACGGTTGATTTTGAAAGTCGGGTAACCATTCACGGGCCGCTGAACGTGGCCAGCCAGACGCCGGTACATGCCAGTGAAATGTACGCCCGTAACCTGTTTAACCTGGTCTCGCCCTTCATCACCGAAGCCGGTGAGCTGGAGCTGGATATGGAAGACGAGGTGATCGCCAAAACGGTATTGACCTGTGATGGCGAAGTTAAAAGCGAGCGTTATCGCAGAGAAGAGGTAACAAAATGATCGAAGGATTCACAGCCCTGTATATTTTCATGCTCTCGGCCTTTACCGGTTACGAGGTGATTAGTCGTGTGCCGGTTATTCTGCACACCCCGCTGATGTCAGGCTCCAACTTCATCCACGGTATCGTACTGGTGGGTGCCATGGTGGCGATGGGACATGCCGAAACCGGTCTGGAAACCATGATCGGTTTTGTCGGCGTGATGCTGGCGGCGGGCAATGCCGTGGGCGGTTATGTCGCCACCGTGCGCATGCTTGAAATGTTCCAGCCTAAAAAGAAGGAGGGTTAATTCGTGGAGCTGTTAATTGAAATAGTTTACTTCATCTCTGCTGCAGTCTTTATTATCGGCCTGAAACAGATGAGCTCGCCCGTCACCGCACGCCAGGGCATCGTCTGGGCCGGTATCGCCATGGTCATCGCCTCGCTGTTCACCTTTGGTGATCCGGTGGTGCTGCACAATACCGGCAATCTGGGCTGGATGGTGCTGGCCATTGTGCTGGGTTCGACCATTGCTTATGTCACCGCCAAACGTGTGGCCATGACCGACATGCCGCAGATGATCGCTGTCTATAACGGCATGGGTGGCGGCGCGGCGGCCGCGATTGCGGCAGTCGAGCTGGTGCGGGTTTCACGCGCACCGGAAACGGCGCCGGACACTACTATCATGGTGCTGGCAGTATTGGGTGCGATTATCGGCGCGGTCTCCTTCTCCGGTTCGGGCATCGCCTTTGCCAAGTTGCAGGGGCTGATCAACAAAACCATCCGCCTGCCGCTGCACATGGTGATCAATCTGGGGCTGTTCGTCGCGGCACTGGTGATCGGTGGCATGATGGCCTTCACCGGCCAGGTTGATCCGATGCTGCTGCTGATCTTCTTCATCATAACGCTGGTGTTCGGCATTATGTTTACCCTGCCCATTGGCGGTGCCGACATGCCGGTGGTGATTTCACTGTTCAATGCTCTGACCGGTCTGGCGGTCGCCTTTGAAGGCTTCGTGCTGCAAAACGCGGCCATGATTATCGCCGGTACGGTGGTCGGTTCATCCGGCACCCTGTTGACCCAGCTGATGGCGAAGGCGATGAACCGTCCGATCTCTAATGTGCTGTTCTCCAGCTTTGGCAGTGCCACCAGTGGCGGCGAAGATGAAAGCATCGAAGGCAGCATGAAGGAAGTTCAGGCTTTCGA